>CALLZJ010000104.1 GCA_937858435.1 uncultured bacterium | reverse complement strand
CCTGCCACCCCCACCCCTGACTTCAAGGGCTGCACCATGAACCGCCGTGATTTCCTGATGTCGGCTTCGGCCTCGGTGGCCGTGAGCAGCTTCCCCTTGGGCTGGACCGCCGCCGGCTCGGGCCGGCGGCCACGCCTTATGTTCTTCACGCGCAGCCAGGGATTTCAGCACGACGTCGTCAACCGAGCCCTGGGCGGCAAGGACGGCCGGCTGGGCACGCCGGGGGAACTGTCCCATGCCGAGGCCGTGGTGCAGAAGCTCGGTGCCGATCATGGCTTCGACGTGGACTGCACCAAGGATGGCCGCGTCTTCATCCCGGAGGAGATCGCCAAGTACGATGCCTTCTTCTTCTACACCACGCTGGACCTGACGGCTGAGAAGGCTACCGACGGCTCGCCCCCCATGCCCAAGGAAGGCAAGAAGCTGCTGCTCGACGCCATCGCCGGGGGCAAGGGCTTCATCGGCGCGCACTGCGCCTCCGATACGTTCCACAGCCCCCGCTACATGAACTTTGTCGACAATCCGCCCGGCGAACGGGACCCCTACATCAACATGCTGGGCGGCGAGTTCGTCACCCACGGCGCTCAGCAAAAGGCCAAGATGGTTGTCACCAGCGAGGCGTTCTATCAGCCGCGCCTGGCAGACTTCGAACTCAATGAAGAGTGGTACAGCCTCAAGAACTTCGCGGACGATCTGCACGTCATCCTGGCGCAAGACTCCACGGGCATGAAGGGGCCCATGTACCAGCGGCCGCTCTTTCCCGCCACTTGGGCACGCCGGCATGGTTCGGGCCGGGTCTTTTACACCTCCATGGGCCACCGCGAGGATGTCTGGACCAACGCCCTCTTCCAGCGCATCCTGCTCGGCGGGCTGGCCTGGTCGTTCGGCCAGACTCAGTGGGACGTGAGCCCCAACATCGACGTCATCACCCCCCACGCTCGGCAGTTGCCGAAGCAGTAGGCGACGACGGCTCCGCATAGGATAGTCTGGAACGGCGGCCGGCCGCTGGGGCTGGTGACCGCCTGAGGTGCGGAAGCAGCGGCATGAACAAGAGCCTTGTGATCCTCGGCGTGATCGTGGCCGCCGGCGTCGGTGCCTACTTCTGGTGGTGGCAGCCCTGGCAGGAGGAGACGGCCCTCGATCTGGCGGGCGTGGTCGAGTCCCAGGAGGTGCGGCTCGGCTCGAAGATTGGCGGCCGGGTCGAGCAGGTGGAAGTGGCGGAAGGGCAGACCGTCCAAACAGATCAGATCCTGGTGCGCTTCGCCATGCCGGAGCGGTTGGCCCAGCGGGAACAGGCTCGGGCCCGCTTGCTGGCGGCGGAGGCGGTGCTGGAGCGGGCGCGGAATGGCCCGCGCGCCGAGGAGATCTTGGCGGCAGAGGCCGTGGTGGCGGCGGCCCAAGCGCGGCTGTCCCGGCTGCAGAAGGGCTGGCGGGAGGAGGAGATTCGCCAGGCCCAGAGCGAACGAGACGCCGCCGAGGCCGATCTCAACCTGGCCAAGGAAGACTTCGAGCGCGTCGAGCGCCTGGCCCGCCTGGGCGGCGGCGCGGTCTCACGCACCGACCAGGATGTGGCCCGGGCGGCACTCGATCGGGCCCGTGGCCGGTTCGCCGCGGCCAAGGCCCGGCTCGACATGCTCCAGGCGGGGAGTCGGGCCGAGGACATCGCCGAGGCCGAGTCGGAGTTGAAACGGGCCGAGGCCAATCTCCTTGGCCTCCGCAACGGCAGCCGGCCCGAGGACATCAAGCTCGCGGAAGCCCAGCACCTGGAGGCCCGAGCCAAGTTGCAGGAGAGCGAAGCCGACCTGGACGAGGGCTTTGTCCGGGCCCCGTCACCTGCCTTTGTCGAAGTGGTGGCTGTCCGCCGGGGCGATCTGGTCATGCCTCACCAACCCATCGTCCGCATTCTCCGCACCGACGACGTCTGGATTAAGGTCTTCGTGCCGGAGCCGCGCCTGGGCCAGGTGCAGAAAGGGCAGACCGCCCTGGTCACCGTGGAGAGCCATCCTGGCCGGCAGTTCAAGGGCCGGGTCAGTCACGTGGCGGCCATCAGTGAGTTCCTGCCCCGCAACGTCCAGAGTCCGGATGAGCGTCGTAACCAGGTCTTCGGCGTCAAGGTGACCCTCGAGGAGTCGGAGGCGGCCGCCATCTTCAAGCCCGGCATGTCCGTCCGCGTGGAACTCCCCCTGCACCGGTAATCGTGCAACGGCTCGTCACGTCCCCCGCGGCTCGACGAAACTCGCCAGGGTGCGGGTGTCGCGCAAGGTCGCCCCGATCCACGTGGCAACAAGCAACCCCGCTTGCGGCAGGTAAGGCTCGGCGAAGGCCATATGGATGCAGATGGCTCCGCCCCAGAAGCCGCTCGTCAGGAGCAGCCCCAGCGAGGAGGTTCGCGGCAGGAGCAGGAGAAGGGCCGCGATCGCCTCGCCGGCCCCGATGAGCCGTGCTTGTTCCAGCAGGCCATACTTCTTCATGCCCTCGAAGACATCGGGCGGGGCAAAGCCGAAGGCCTTACCCGTCCCGGCGAAGAGCATTAGACCACCCACGCCGACGAGCAAGGCCCAGCCGGCGAACTTGCGTACTTTCGTCAAGGTATGTCTCCAAGGAACTAGCCCACGCCACGGAGTGGAGCCGCTCAGGGTTCGAGCCCGACGCGGCCCAGTGCCATGCGAACAAAGGTCGCGCTCAGCTTGTCGCCAAGCTCCCTGGCTTCGGCGCACTGCCGGGCCCACTGGTCAGGTGCGAGGTTCGATGCCGCGGGAGGCGTGCAGGTTTCGACGTAAGCCTTGGCCTTGGGCTCCGTGCCGCTCGGACGAAGGACCACCCGGGCTCCCTGGGCCAGCGAGTAGACCAGTACGTTCCGCCCGGCAGCGTCCGTTGCCCCCTTGAGCGGCCCCATGCGGCCGGACTCGTCGAGCAGGTCCTCAACGTGCTCGACCGCCAACCCCGCGATTTCTCGTGGCGGGTCGTGCCGGAGCGAGGCCAGCATCTCGAACATCTGCTTCTTCCCGAGAATGCCCTTCATGATCAGATTCTTGACCTGATTGTGGAAGAAGCCAAACTCTCGGTGCATGTGCTCGAGATACTCCAGCACGGAGCGGCCCGCCGCTTCTGATAGGCGACCAGTTCGCAGAGCAGGAGTGAACCCCCGCCCGCGTCCTTGTCCCGGATGGCCGAGGTCACCAAGATGCCGTGGCTCTCTTCACTGGCCAGGACCAGGTCGGAGGGTCGGCCCACGACGTCCCGGTAGCGGCCGTCCCGCTCCAGGTGGTAAAGCACGTCGGCCACGTACTTGAAACCCACGAGCAGATCGTTGACGACCTGGGCGCCGAACTTCTGGCCAATCCGGGCGATCTGGGACGTGGTGACCATGCTGCAGCAGACGATGGGCGAGCGGGGCAGCTTGCCCTGCACCGCCAACTGTTCGAGCTTGAAGTAGGTGAGCAGGGCGGCAATCTCATTACCGCCCAGGAAGCGCCAGCCCTTGGGGCTCGGGATGAGCCCGCCGATCCGATCCGCGTCCGGATCGCTGGCGAGGACGAGGTCGGCTCCCTGCTTCTCGGCCGTTTCCTGGCCGAGCTTCAGGGAGGCCTCGACTTCGGGGTTGGCGGAGGCCACCGTGGGGAAGAGGCCGTTCGGCTCCATCTGCTCGGGAACGGGAATGACCGTGAAGTTCTGCCGTTCGAGAAGCTCCTTGACGGTGAACGCTCCCACGCCGTGGAGCGGAGTGTAGACGACCCGGCATTCGTCCGCCTTGAGCGGCCCCAGCAGGCTGAGACGGCTGAGCAGCTCGAGGTAACTCTGGTGCAAGGAGTCGTCGAGGGTGGCGATCCGGCCCGACTTCTGCGCCTCGGGCCAGGTCAGCATGTGGATGGTGGTCACCTGGTCGACGAGGTCGGCCATGATCTGGTCTTCGGGGGGAATGGGCTGGCCGCCGCGTTCGTCGTAGAACTTGCCGCCGTTGTCATCAGCGGGGTTGTGCGAGGCGGAGACGTTCAGCCCACCCTGGGCGCCCAGTTCGCGAATGAAATAGGACAGCTCGGGGGTGGCGAGGTAGCGGGGGGACTCCAGCGGTGGGAGATGGACGCGGATGCCGTTGGCCGCGTAGACCTGGGCCGCTTGCCGGGCGAGTTCCTTGGAGGTCAGACCCAGGCACGGGTTGGGCAAATCGGGGCAGTAGTGCTTGCCGACGTCGGCAAAACAGCGGGCGTCGTAGGCGATGACGACGGCGAGCCCCTCGTGGCCGGGGAAGCGCTCCTTGAGGTAGGCAGAATGGCCCTGCACCGAAGCGCCCAGGGTCCAGCCATTCATCCGATTGGGCCCGATCCCGACGGGACCGCGGCGGCCGCCCGTGCCGAAAGGCAGAATCTGATAGAACCGATCCAGGAGGCCCGCCCATTGCTGTTGGTCGATGAGCCACTCCAGTTGGGGGCGGTAGGCCGCAAACTCCGCGCCGGCGAGCCATTGTTCGAGAAAGCCCAGGGCTCGGTCCTTCACGGCGGCGTCGACGGCAATGGTGGCGAATCCCGCGCGGACGGCAGCAAGACGATCCATGGATACCTCGATTGGAAGTGCAACGTCTTGCCTGAGGATACCGGGTCGCGGACCGGCGGGCAATCTTCTGATCTCGCCCCCCCGGTTGCCCCGGGCCAGCCACCGCTGCGGCAAGAGCTAGGATAAGGTGGCAGTGCCCGGGGCCCTTCCTTGGCCTCATAGATCGCGTGTCTAGCGAAGGAGTGTCCCAAGCATGGTCACTTGGTTCACGGAGAACCCGATCGGCGTCTACCTCTTCCTGGGCGCGGTGGCCGTGCTCTTCACCCTGATTTTCTTCAACACCCGTCGGCCGGCCCACCTGGCCGGGGTACTGGGCTGTCTGGCCCTCGGTGCCGGGGTCTGGCTGATCGACCGCCTGGTTGTCACGGATCGGGAGCAGGTCCAACTCCGGACGCTGGCCCTGGCGGCCGCGGTGGAGCGGGGCGACCTAAGCGCTTTGGAGGAGATCATTTCGGCCGACTTTGACCCCCCGCCGACCGGCAAGGAGACGCTTATGGCCCGGGCCCGGCGCTACTTCTTGCCTGGCCGAAATCGGACCGTCCGCTTCTCGCAGTTGGGAGTGGCCCGGTCCAACGATCCGCAACGGCTGACGGTTCGCTGTAACGCCTCGGCGAGCGGTCACTTCGGTACGTTTGTCGTCGATCCGCCCTACATCGGCGTGACGGAGTTTCATTTCAAGAAGGACGCGGACGGCCGCTGGCGTCTGACGGGCTTCGCGGTCTATGGCATGGGCGGTGAGCAGATCAACATGCCGAACTGAGTCCGTCCGTGACCCGGGGAAAGTAGAATTCCCGGTGGGCGCGGTCCGGCTATGGGCTACAATACGGTAGTTCCTGAGACTCGCGCCACTCGCCACCACCGCTAACAGGCTCGTATTACTGAATGTTGGGCAAGGTCCTTTTCAATCGATACCTGATCGTCAAAGCCTTGGGCGAGGGTGGCATGGGCAAGGTTTATCTTGCCCGCCAGACCGACCTCAATCGCGAAGTCGTCGTCAAAGTAATGCACGACCACGTCGCCCAGGACCCGCGCTTTCGGACCTGCTTCACGCAAGAAACTCACGCGATGGCGGCGTTCCAGCATCCCTACGCCGTCGCGCTGTACGATGCCCAGCTCGCCGCCTCGGAGGGGCCCTGCATCGTCATGGAGTATGTCAAGGGCAAGACTCTCGACATTGTCCTTCGCGAGAACAAACGCTTCACCCCGCAGCGGGCCAGCCGCATCCTGGGCCAGCTCTGCGAAGTGCTCTACGACGCCCATCAAAAAGGCATCGTCCACCGGGACCTCAAGCCCTCCAACCTCATGGTCATGGAGGCGGATACCCAGTTCGAGAAGCTCAAGGTCATGGACTTCGGGCTGGCCAAGCTTGGCAACGCCCCGACCATCAAGCAGCTCACGGAGTCGGGCGGCGAGTACATGCTGGGCACGCCGGCCTACGTCTCGCCGGAACAGGCCCGTGGCGACGACGTCGACCACCGCACCGACATCTATAGCACCGGCGTGATTCTGTACGAACTGTTGACCGGCCATTTGCCCTTCGACGGCATGTCGACTATGGACACCCTGTTGGCCCATGCCATCGAACCGCCGCCCCCCATGTCCAACGAGGAGATCTGGATTCCGCCGCGGATCGAGCAGGTCATCATGAAGTGCATGGCGAAGCGGCCCGAAGAACGCTTCAATTCCGCCCGGGAGCTTTGGCAGCGCTACATGGAGGCGCTCCAGGCCAGCGATCCCACGCCAAGCCAGGTCCAGGCCCCGACCCACCAGTCGGGAGTCTACCCCGGCCAGCAAGGCTACATGCATCCCCACGCGCCCCTGCCGGCCGCGGGCGCCGGGTTTGGCTCCGGAGTTCATCAAGCGCCGGCCGGCGGAGTGCCCGAACAACTCGACCCCGCCTGCATCACCTACCAGATGCAGGCCTGGATGCCGCAGGCTGTCGCTTCGTACAAGATGGGCGGCTTCATCGAGGACGTGCGCGGCGAGTTGATCGAAAGCCAACCTGGACGGCTCAAGGTCCTGTTGGGCGCCCGCGGTGCTCCTTACGCCGCCCCGACGAGCGGCTGGAACATCTTTGCCGCAAGCAAGCCTGACCTGGAGTTGGAACTGGTGCTTTACGAGAGCACCGATCCCAAGACGCGCAACCAGGTCTGGATTCACGTGCAGCTTCGCTACATTGGCAAGAAGCTGCAGCCCGAGTGGCGGGAACGGGCCGAGGCCATTTACCGCGACCTGCGCGCCTATCTCATTGGTGCCAGCGATAGCTCGGGTTAGCACCGACTCTCCTGCCACGGAATCTTCATGGCGATCAAGTCCCTGACCGCCCTGGCCATCCGCGTGCCACTGCGACGCACCATCCGCCACGCTTCCCATGCTCGCACTGAGACCGACAACCTCCTGGTCCGCTGCGAACTCACCGACGGCACTGTCGGCTGGGGCGAGGGCGTGCCCCGTTCCTACGTCACCGGCGAGACCATCGACTCCGCGCTGGCGGCGCTGCGCGGCTGCGATTGGTCGGCCTGGTCCGTCTGGCCCGGGCCGGACTGGGCCGCGGCCGTCCAGCGCCTCGATGACTTCCAGTTGCCTACGCCTCCCGACGACGACCGCCGCATCCGGGCCAACTCGGCCCGCTGTGCCATGGAGCTGGCCCTGCTCGATGCCGCCGGCCGGCAGTTGGGCCAACCCTTAAGCAGCGTGACCGGCCTCATCGCCCCTGGCCTCCTTCTGCCCCAGGAGCGGGTGCAGTACAGCGGCGCGATCACTTCCTCCCAGGGGGTGAAGGCCTACTTCGCTGCCCTGGGGATGCGGCTTTATGGCTTCGCTCATCTCAAGATCAAGGTCGGCATCGCCGGCCAGGACGACGTCGCCCGCCTCCGGCTCATTCGCCGAGCCTCGGGGGCGCGGCTGGTCCTGCGCCTCGACGCCAACGAGGCCTGGCAGCCCGACAACGTGGCAGCCCGCATTGCCGCGCTCCTGCCTTTCGAGATCGCTTCGGTCGAGCAACCCGTGCCGCACGCTCAGATCGGCTGCTTGCCCGCCGTCCGCCGGCAACTCGGGGTGCGGATCATGCACGACGAATCGTTGTGCGGCCAGGTAGATGCCGAGCGGGCCGTCGCCGATGGGACCTGCGATCTGTTCAACCTCCGCCTGTCCAAGTGCGGCGGCTTCCTGCCCACGCTGCATCTTGCGGCCTTTGCCCGGGAGCATGGTCTGGGCTGTCAACTCGGTTGCCAGGTGGGTGAGACGGGCATCCTCTCGGCAGCGGGCCGCCATTTTGCTACTTCAGTGGCGGGTCTGCTCTGGCGGGAAGGCTCTTACGACCGGCGGTTGCTCGCAGCCAATGTGTTAGTCCGCGACATCACTTTCGGGGCAGGCGGCTGGGCCCCTGCTCTAACGGAGCCAGGCCTGGGTGTGACGATCGATGAACAGGCCGTGGATCACCTCACCCAACACCGGGAACCCCTTTGGCCTCCCGCGGCTTGATGCCCCAGCGGGCTCAGGCGGCGGAAGAGGCGAGCAGGTCGGCCGCATCGACGATGTGGTAGCTGTAGCCCTGCTCCGTCAGGAAGAGTTGGCGGTGGTGCGCGAAATCCAGCTCGCGCGTGTCCCGGGTCACCAGCGAGTAGAAGTGGGCCATCTGCCCGTCCGTCTTGGGCCGCAAGATGCGTCCCAGGCGCTGGGCCTCTTCCTGCCGCGATCCGAAAGTTCCCGAGACCTGAATGAGCACGTTGGCATCGGGCAGATCGATGGCGAAGTTGCCGACCTTGGAGAGGATGAGCCGCTTGATCTCCCCGCGGCGGAAGGCACCGTAGAGGTCCTCGCGCTCCTGGCTGCCGGTCGAGCCGACGATGAGCGGGATGTCGAAGCGGTCACGCAGGGCCCGGAGCTGACTCAGATATTGTCCGATGATGAGGACCTGGCTATCGGGCCAGCGCCGCAGCAGTTCCGCCACCACGTCGAGCTTGTGGGGATTCTCGGCGGCGATCCGAAACTTGTTCCGCCACTCGGCGACGGCATACTCCATGCGGGTCTCGTCGGGCAGCGGCAGCCGGACCTCGGTGCACTGGGCCTCGGCGATCCAGCCGCGGGTCTCCAGTTCCCGCCAGGGGACGTCGAACTTCTTGGGGCCGATGAGGCTGAAAACGTCGGCCTCCCGTCCATCTTCCCGAATGAGCGTCGCGGTCAGCCCCAGGCGTCGGCGGGCCTGGATCTGGGCCGTGACCCGGAAGACCGGGGCGGGCAGCAGGTGAACTTCGTCGTAGATGATCAGACCCCAGTCGCGCTCGTCGAAGAGACGGAAATGGGGAAACTCTTCGTCCTTGGTGGGTCGGTAGGTCACGATCTGATACGTGGCCAGCGTGACGGGGGCTAGGTTCTTTGTTTCGCCGGTGTACTCGCCCACCTCGTGCGGCAGCAGCGAGGTCTTGTCCAGGATTTCCCGCCGCCACTGTTTGACCGCCGTGGTGCTCGTGGTGAGGATGAGGGTGGCCTTCTGCACCTGGGCCATGACCGTGAGTCCGACGATGGTCTTGCCGGCGCCGCAGGGGAGGACTATGACGCCGCTCCCGCCTCGGGCATCGCCGCCCGCGAAGAAGACGTCGGCCGCCTGGTGCTGATAGTCCCGGGGGGCGAAGGGCAACCCGGACTGGGCGATACTCCGCAGAGCCGTGGGCAAGGGCGCGCCTTCGGTGTAGCCGGCCAAGTCCTCCGCGGGGTAGCCCACCGCGATGAGGGCCTGCTTGACGACGCCGCGGTGGGCCTCCGCCACGAAGAAGCGATCCGGTCCAAGCGGCGGCCCCAGGTACTCCTTGACCTTGCGGCTCCGGGCCAGCTCGGCGAGCAGGGCCGCGTCCGAGCAGACCAGTTGCAGGCCGCCCTCGGCCCGTTCAAGCCGCACCCGTCCATAGCGGCCCACGATCTCGGCCAGGTCCTTGGCGAGATTGCCGGGCAAGAGGAACTTGGCGAAGGTCTCCAGGACGGCGATCATGGCCGCCGCCGTCATCCCCGCGGCCGCCGCGTTCCACAGCGACAGCGGAGTCAAGCGATAGGTGTGGATATGCTCGGGGCTTTTTTCCAACTCGGCGAAGGGGGCCAGCGCGTCCCGAGCCGCGGGATAGTGCGGGTTGTCCACCTCCAAGAGCAGCGAGCGATCCGCTTGCACGATCAAAGGTTGCGCGGGATCGAAAGCCATGCCGACTCCTTGAAACACACCCATGCGTCCATGCCCCAGCCCGAACAGACTATCCTAGACGCCCGGGCCATCGGGAACAACGTGAGCTGGCGGAACGGGCCGGAGAGGGGCGTCCATCTGCTCTCCCGAAGGTCCCGAGGGGCCACCCCCAGGGTTCGCCACAGGGGGTTCCAGGGCTCGCCACGCTTCTGGGCGCTCCCGCCAGAGCTGGCCAGAGGGTCGCCAGGAGGGGCTTTTGGCTCTCGGGCGCTTACGAAGCGGCGATTTCACAGGGTTTCTGGCCATGCCACGCTTCCCGGCGCTCGTTGCGGGCTCGGGGCCGCGGTCGGCGTTCACCCCAGCCGCCCTCCAAGCCGCCCAGGTAAACTCAATAGCCTACCATAATGAACAGGCGTATACAGCCCGGTTGTGGACGCTCCAGATTGGGCGGCTATCGGTGACTCTTCCTCGGCGTCTCCTCAGCGGAGTGGTACTTGGGCACCACCTCCGAAGCGGGCAGCGTGAACAAAAGCAATGCCAGCCATGGGGTTGACTCCTAAACCTTTCGGTCAATAATCCTAAGTTATTAGGTGAAGCCGTGACGGCGGGACTGGCCTGCCGCGCGGCCCAACCCGTGGAGGACTTGCCATGTGGAGTCTCGTCGCCATGCCGTGGGTCACGGCCATGATCTTGCTGGGAAGTGCCAGTAGTCAGCCGAACATGACGTTCATGCCCAAGTTCCCCTTGTTCATGGATAAGAACGTGCCGGGCGAATTGGAATTGACCGCCGATCAGGAGCGGGCCATCAAGGAGTTGATGCAAAGCGTGTCCCAGGACCTGCCTGGCGGCGGACCGCAGCGCGTCTTGGTTCGGGTGGTCGGCGACACCAGTGAGATCGAGAACCTGGATGACGAGATCGACCGCATCCTCCATGACAAGCAGCGGCAGCGACTCCGCGAGCTGTGGCTCCAGCGCCAAGGCCTGATGACGCTCACGCAGGATTCCGTGGCCAAGGACCTGGCCTTGACTCCCGACCAGCGGGAGAAGGTGCGGAGGATTCGTGAGGAGTTCGGGCAGGCGATCATGGAGCAAGGGCCCGTGGACTTCCAGGACCCGGATGAAATGAAGCGGCACGCCGAGAAGGTAGCGGAGCTGCGGCAGGAGACGCAGAAGAAGCTGGGCCAGGTGCTCACTGATTCCCAAAAGGAAACCTGGAAGAAGCTCCAGGGCCGGGAGTTCAAGTTCGCCACCGGCGGCGAGTAGACCCGTTCCCGCTGTTTCCACTCCCGGCAGAGGGAATGTCCTGACCTCTCGCCGGGAAGTGAAGCGGGCATGCGTTCGCTGATTCGCACCCGGCGGCAATGAGCGGCGTGAGTGGGGACGCAGGGACTCGAACCCTGAACCTACGGATTAAAAGTCCGCTGCTCTGCCAGTTGAGCTACGTCCCCTCAGGGCAGGTCCCTATTCTAACGGAGCGAGTGGAGGCCGCAAGGTTCGCCGTGCGGAGCTTTGGCCTCGATCCCGGCCCTGGCCCGGCGTCGGCGGGCTTCGAACTCGCGAAGATTCTTCACACGATCTTCCTTTGCTGTGGCTGCTCTTGGTCCTTTAATGATAAATGCATGCGGGGGTTAGGTTTCCGCTGCCCCCGGCTGATGTCCTCCCGCCCTGATTCCGCGATCCGAGTCGAGGGGAATGCGCATGGCAGCGCGGTGGCTGGTCCTGATGACCGTGCTGGTGGCAACCGCCGCTACGACCTGGGCGGGAAACCGAGCCGACCTGATCGGCGAGGTGAAGTGCGACGGCTCGAGCACCGTTTACCTCATCACCGAGGCGATGGCCAGCCATTTCCGCCGTGAACATCCGCGCGTCAAAGTCTCCGTCGGCATCTCGGGCACGGGCGGCGGCTTCAAGAAGTTCGCCACCGGCGAGACCGACATCAGCAATGCCTCGCGCACCATCCGTCCCTCTGAGATCGAAAACTGTGCCCGCAAGGGCATTGAGTTTCTGGAGCTACAGGTCGCCTGGGACGGCCTGACCGTCGTCATTCACCCGGAAAACACCTGGGCAGAATCGATGACGGTGGCCCAACTCCGGGCCATCTGGCATCCGGACCAGAAGGCACGCAAGTGGAGCGACGTCGACCCGAGTTGGCCCAACGAAGAGATCAAGCTCTACGGGGCCGGACCCGATTCGGGGACGTTCGACTTCTTCACCGAGGCGATCAACGGCAAGGAAAAGATCAGCCGGACCGACTACCAGGCCTCCGAGGACGACAATGTGCTTGTCAAGGGCGTGGCCGGCAATCGCTTTGCCATGGGCTTCTTCGGCTATGCCTACTACGAGGAAAACAGCGGGATGGTGAAGGCGGTCCGCGTCAGCATGGGGCCCGGGCAACCGGCCGTCGCGCCGACGCTGGAGACGGTCATGCAGCGCACTTACAAGCCCCTGTCTCGTCCGCTCCTGATCTACGTGAAGACGAGTTCGCTGAAGCGTCCGGAGGTGCAGGAGTTCACCCGCTTCTACCTGAAGCGGAACGACATCGTTCGCAGCGCCCGCTACATTCAGATGGGGGCGCGGTTGCAAGCGCGGCAGCAAGACAAGCTCGACGCGGCCATTGCCGCCGCCAGCGGGTCGGGCCAGCGTTCTGCGCTGCGAGTCCCGCCGTCGCCCTTCGCCGGGGCCCAGGTGAGAAAGGTCTTCCATGGCTGGTGATCGTCCACATGCCATTCCGGAACTGCCCGCCTGGCGCGCCCGACTCCGGCGTCTGCGGGAGCGGATCGTCGAATTGAGTCTCCTGGCCTGCGGGCTGGCTTCGATCGCCATTACCGTGGCCATCTGCTACGTCGTGGCCAAGGGCACGATCGAGTTCTTCCAGGACGACACCGTCTCGATCAGCTACTTCTTCACGGGAAGCGAGTGGACGGCCGGCTTCCAGGATGCCAAGTACGGCATCCTGCCGTTGCTCGCGGGGACCTTCATGGTCGCCGCGATCGCCGCCCTGGTGGCCATGCCCGTGGGGTTGATCACGGCCGTCTACCTCAGCGAGTATGCCTCGCCCCGGGTGCGGGGCATCGTCAAGCCGATCCTCGAACTGCTGGCCGGCATCCCGACCGTCGTGTACGGCTACTTCGCCCTGACGGCCGTCACCCCAGTCCTGCTCGCTCTCGGACCGCCGGAGTGGATTCACCACCCGCAGAACCAGCTCAGCGGGGGACTGGTCGTCGGCATCATGATCATCCCCATCGTGGCATCGCTGAGCGAAGACGCCCTGCGGAGCGTGCCCAAGTCTCTGCGTGAGGGTTCGCTGGCACTCGGGGCCAACAACCTGGAGACGATTACCCGCGTGGTCATCCCCTCGGCCTTGTCGGGCATCGTCGCTTCATTCCTGCTCGCGATTTCCCGGGCGGTCGGTGAGACCATGGCCGTGAGCCTCGCCTGCGGCGACAAGCCGGTTCTAACGCTCGATCCGCGTGAAGGGGTGGCCACCATGACGAGCTTCATCGTCCGGGCCGCCCAAGGCGACGTGCCCCACGGGTCGACCTACTTCAAGAGCCTGTTCGCGGTGGCCGGCGTGCTCTTCGTCGTCACGCTGACCATGAACATCTTTGCCCAGTGGATTCTCAAGCGCTTCCGGTTGGTCTACCAATGAGCCGCAGCTCGCCGTCCGACAGGTCGTGGCTGTTCTGGGACACGCTGGCCAGTAGCGTCAGTATGGGCCGCGTTCTCGCCTGCCTCGTGATCGGCGGGCTCTGGACCTGGCTCTATTTCATTGGCCACCGCGATCTCAACGCCCGGGTCTACAGCGGCGGCCACCTGGGCCTGCAGTTCCTGCTCGGCACAGTCGGCGCCTGGCTGGCCCTTTTGTTCTGGAGCTGGCTCAGCGTACCCCGGGGTCTGCTCGATTGGGTTTTCCGTAAGGGGGCCTTCGTCATTACCCTCGGCTGCCTGGCCATGCTGGTCTTCTTCTTGGCGAGCCTGGGCCGCGATGCCTATCACTGGTTCGAAGCCATGCCCGGCGAGGTAGCCAAGCACAACGCGCGGCTCAAGGACGAAGCCGAGAACTACGCAGCGCGCGAATGGGAGAGTCTGCGTCGGCAGATGGAAGCCGACATCGCCAGCGGCGCCGATGCTGCCGAGCAAGAGGCCATTCGCCGGGAATGGCAGGAGCGCGTGCTGCCCCGCAAGCAGATCGAAGTGAAAGAGATCGCAGCGGCCAAGCGTCGGCTCTATGAGGAAGAGACACGGACCGATCTCAGCGGCTGGGGACTGTTCCGCCATTTCGTCACCCATGGCCCGGCCGAGAACGACAGCCCTCAGAATGCGGGCATCCTGCCGGCCCTCTTGGGCAGCCTCTACCTCGGATTGATCACCTTGATCGTGGCGATTCCGCTCGGCGTCGGGGCAGCCATCTACCTGGAGGAATACCGCGCGACCGGTTGGCTCAATCGGGTCATTCAGGTCAACATTTCCAATCTGGCCGCGGTGCCGTCGGTCTTTTACGGGATCGTCGGAGCCTGGATCTTCGTGGATACGATGTTCGCCCAGATTCACGGGTTGCGTTGGACGCCGGCCTTCCTCGTCTGGATGGTCGGTCCCGACTCGGCGCAGACCTTCATGAGCACTGTCTTCGGCGACAAGGTCGACAAGCGGAACCTGCTGGCCGGCGGGTTGACCCTGGGCCTGCTCACGTTGCCCGTGGTGATCGTCTCCGCGCAAGAGGCGATTCGGGCCGTGCCGGTCTCCCTGCGCCATGGGGCCCTCGCTTTGGGGGCCACCAAGTGGCAAGCCACCTGGTCGGTCGTGCTGCCCCAGGCTCGGGGCGGCATCTTAACGGGTGTCATCCTGGCCCTGTCCCGGGCGCTGGGTGAGGCGGCGCCGCTCGTCATGTTCGGCGCCTTGACCTTCGTCAACTACAACCCCGCCCTGCTCACCCCCTTCACCGTGATGCCACTCCAGATCTTCAACTGGACGGACCGGCCCCAGGACCTCTGGCATTACAATGCCGGCATGGCCAGCCTCTTGCTCATGGGCCTCTTGCTGATGCTCAATGCCGTGGCCATTTGGCTCCGCCAGCGCTCCCGCAAGACCGCCGGGCAGACCTAACGTCCTTTTCCGGCCGCACGCAACCGGGCGCGCAGCTCGCCCGCCAGGAACACGGACCCGGTGACAAGGACGGCCGCTTGCGGTTCGTTGGCAAGGTCTCCTTCGACCGCCGCCCAGGCCGATCCCGTGTTCTCGTGGACCATCGCTGGCCCGCCCCCCAGTTCCTGCCATAGCTCCGCGAGCCGACGGGGATCGGCAGACCGGGCACTGCTGGCATACCGGGTGAAATGGGCCTGGGCGAAGTGAGGCACGAGCGGCTCCAGGGTTGGGGCCAACTCCTTGTCCCGGGACAGGGCCAGGATGAGATGCCGGCGTGGGGCGGGCACCTGGGCCAGCAGCCAGGAGACGGTGGCGGCCATGGAGGCCGGGTTGTGGGCACAGTCGAGCACGACCCAGGGGGCTCGGGACACCACTTCGAGCCGGCCTGGCCAGACGACCTGGCGAAAGCCCGCCGCCACGGCCTCGGGTGGCACGGCCACGCCCTGAGATCGCAGCAGAGCCACCGCCTCTAGCACCAGCGCGGCGTTGGCGGCCTGGTGGTCGCCCCAGAGCCGAAGCTCCAGCCAGGGATCGGCGGGCGCGCCCTGCAGCCGTGGCCCGGGCCACTGGCCCGCCCCGGAGCCACCGGGCGCCGCCGCCTAGGTGAAGTGCCCCCCCCCCTCCGACAGCTGCGCCCCCCGGTGCTCCGCCACCCAGCGAATGACGAGGCGAGCTTCCGGTGCCGTCGCGCCGCTGATCACGGGACAGCCGGGCTTGATGATCCCGGCCTTGGCCCAGGCGATATCGGCGAGGCCCGGGCCGAGCTGCGTCACATGGTCGAAGCTGATGTTGGTGATGAGGGTCAGGAGCGGACGGCAGACGTTGGTCGCATCAAAACGGCCGCCCAGTCCGGTTTCGAGGACAGCCAGGTCGACCTGCTGGTCGGCGAAATGGTGGAGCCCCAGAGCGGTCATGATCTCGAAGAAGGTCGGTGGGCCAAAGCCCGCGGCCTCACTCGCCGTCGCCGCCACCTCCACGCGCTGCATCTGGCGGGTCAGGTCGGCCGGTGCGATGGGGGCCCCTTGGACCTGAATGCGTTCCTCGACCCGCTCCAGGTGAGGCGAGGTGAAGAGCCCGGTACGGAGCCCCGCGGCTTGAAGCACGGCGGCCAGCAATGCCGCCGTGGAGCCCTTGCCCTTGGTGCCGGCGATGTGAATGACGGCGAGCCGTTCGTGGGGCTGGCCCAGTTCTTCCAGGAGGCGGCGCATGCACCCCAGGTTGAGCGTGCGCAAGTCGCCCGGCATGCCGGTCTTCTCGTAGTCGACGCGGCTGTGCCAGTAGCGGAGAGCCTGCTCGTAGTTCTCGATCGGCATGTCGCTAGACTATGGAAGCGCTGGGCCCGCACGCCGTTCGGCTGCGTGACCCGTGCCAGGGCCAACCCGACCGGCATGATCGGCCGCGGTCCTCGCCGCTACCTGGTGTCACCGACCTTTCGCCGAGCCCGGGGCTGGGGTAAAGTGTGAGGTGGCCAGTGGGCCCGACCCTTACGCCCCGTCCCCAGGTGCGACATGTCCGAATGGCTCGAAATTCAGTGTAGCCTTTGCCGGGCACGGCTGCGGATTCGGGAGCAGTATGCCCACCTGAAAGGTCGATGCCCCGATTGTGGCTTTCGCATCGCTCCACCGCGCCCTCGGGAAGACGCCCCTGCCGCCACGCCCACCTGGTCCGAATCGGCCGAGCCGCTAGGTCTGATGCCGGAGGAGGAAGAGTGGCCCGAGCCGGCCCTCCACCTTCAGGACGAGTTTCAAGGCGGGGTTTACACTCTGTCCGGGGCGACGCCCGGTGCCGCTGGCCCACCCCCGACATTGGCTCCAGCGCGTGCGGAGCCAGCGCCTCCCGCGCAGGACGATGATCCCGTCTTCCGGCTCGTGGACGACGACGGACCGCCGCGACTGCCAAGCGTGGCGCCGCCGACCGCTCCGCCGGCAGCCGCTCCTCCCGCCCCCGCCCCCGCCGGCCGCCCGCCGCCGCCACCGCCGCTTGCTGTGGACCCGTTGCCGCTTCCTCCAGTGCCTGAGAAGGAAGAGAGCCAGTTCGACCCGCTGTTCTTGGATGAAGTTACGACGGCCCCGAAGACCAAGCAGCCCAGCCCCCTTCCTACCGCAGCCTCGGTGCCATCCCATTTGACTGGCGACTTTATTCCCCTGCCCGATCGGCCCGAGCGCCCCGATCCCCTCGCGGCGGAGCCGATCACGGGGCAGCAGGTTCCGCGCGAGCCCATCGTCACGCCCTACTCCTTCGGCGGGCCGGGCCCCTTGGAAGTCCCGCCCCCGCCGGCCACCTTTGCCGAAGTGCCAGCCCCGGCGGCTCCTGCGGAGAAGAAGAACAACAAGAAGAAGAAAAAGAAGACGTCCAGGCCTGCCGAGCCCGCCCCGCCGCCGAGCGCGGCCAACCGGCCCGTGGATGCCGTCGTCGACCCGGCCGACATCAAGATTCCTCCACGGGAACCGCCCGTCCCCGACTCGGTCTACTTCAGCGGCGTCTGGAGCCTGCCCTGGACGTGGGGCAATCTCCGGGCCTGGATTTGGCCTGCCATCGGACTCACCGTGCTCCATTGGCTGATCCTGCTCATCTTGATGTCGCTCGGCTCCCCGATGGGTACGGTCGTGGCCGGGCTGGTGGGCATGGGAGCGATGTGGGTCACGATTTTGACAGGCTCCTACATGGCCGCCTGCTTCTTCACCATCATCACGGACACGGCCAACGGAGCGGAGGAAATCGGCTGGCCTGACGGCGGCTGGCGCGAATGGTTCTTCTCATTCCTCTACCTGCTTTGGCTGGCCGCTGCCGCGGTGGTGGTCGCATCGGCCATCGCCTGGCTCGGGCTCGGACTGGTCGTGGCCACGTTGGCCTTCCTTTTGGTCTTTCCCGCGGCGGTGCTCTCCTCGTTGGCCAATGAGACGGCGCTACTGCCGATCAATGGCCGCATTATTGCCGCCCTCGCCGGTCGGTTCAACTACTTCATCACGGGCTGGTTCCTCGCCGCCCTCATGTGGGGGGGAATGGCCTTGCTGTTTGAACGCCTGGCTGACCAGTGGGTGCTGGCGCCGGTGTTCGCTCTGGCCGCTTCGGCCGCCTGGCTCATCTACGCCCGGCTCGTGGGGCGGCTCGGCTGGGTGCTCCAGTGGGACCCGTACGCTCCGCCCAAGCGGCGCAAGAAGCGGCCGGGCGCGAAGGCTGAGCCCGCTGGTGCGGATGAGGGTGTCGTCATGGTTGAGCCGCCCGGTCCGTCGATCCCGCTCAGCGACCCCTGACGCAGCGCGGGGCTGTTCCGCTAGGGCAGGAGCAGGTCGAACTCGGCCAGGCGCATCCGCGCCTCGACGGCCCGTTCGGGCTCGGGGCCGTGTTCCAGGGCTCGGGCCAACTCTTCCGCCACCCGGAGCAAGCTGCGGCGCGTGCGGAGGTACTCGGGCAGGTTCGTGTTGGAGATGGCCATCTCGGCCGAGGCCGACTCCAGTTCCGCCGCGGCTTCGGTGTATTCTCCGAGCCGCTGCAGGGTGTCGGCCAGGCGGATGCGTGCCGAGGCCAAGCTCAAGGAGCCGTGGGGATAGAGCGGAAACGTGCGGTGGAGCACGGCCCGGGTTGCGAGCGCGAGACGAAAGGTCGCCAGGGCTTCCAGGACCTGGCCGCGCTGGATCAAGATTTCACCCAGCAGAGTCTGCGTGTTGTGCAATTGGCGGCGGTACTCGGGGAAGTTCGGCGCGCGCAGCACGGCCGTCTGGTAGGTCGCTTCTGCCTGGCGTACGAGATTCTCAGCGGTTTCCCAGTCGCGCTGCGCCGCGAGGAACTGACCATAATGCCGCAAGGCGGCGGCGTGTTCGCTGATCTCAAACGCCCCGCAGTCGACCGGCTCGGCCAGTTGGGCCCGCAGCTCGAGCGCCTCCCGACACGCCCTCCCCGCCACCTCCATTCGTCGCGCATTGGCGGAGAGCTGGCCCAGATAGTCGAGTGAGAGAGCCAGGTCGGTCTGGGCCGTTTTCAGCTCCGGCAGGTTGGCCAGCACGGTTCGCTGCATGGCGATGGCCCGCTCCGTGAACTCCAGCGCTCCCTGCGCATCGCCCTCCCCACTCCGAATCACGGCCAGGTTCAGCCAGTCGATCGCTTCCAGCAGAATGAAATGGACGTTGGACGGCATGCGGGCCAGGCCCGCCTGGCACTGCTCGATCGACCGATGATAGGCATCGCGCGCAGTCTCCATCTGACTCATGCGCCGGAGCAAATGGCCATAGCGCAGCCAGCAGCGGGCCAGATCGTCGCGGACTTGCAGGCTTTCCGGTTGCTGCGCCAGGTTCTCTTCGAAAAGTCGGATCGCCTGCTGATAGGAGCGGTCGGCGGCGGCATCCTCGCCGTTGGCGGATTGAATCCGGGCCAGACGAAAGGCAATCTGGGCCAGCTCCTGGCGCACGGACGCACGCTGGCGGGGTTCGGCCAGGAGGCCGTCATAGTAGGACATCGCCTCCCTGAGCAGTTCCTGTCCCTTGAGTTCCGTGACCGGGTCCTTGAGGAGTTCCTCGCTGAGGGCCGTGAGCCGCCGGAGGGCCTCGTGGGCCCGATCATGCAGCCGCTCAGCCTGTTGGCGTTCGTCCACGGCCGTGTTGCGTTCCAGCCGGGTCTGTTCGCTTTGCCAGAGGACACCGGCCAGGCCCAG
>CALLZJ010000103.1 GCA_937858435.1 uncultured bacterium | reverse complement strand
AGGAGCTTGCCATTGGCCACGCAGTTGAGGGCCACGCCGCCCGCCAGCACCAGGTTCTTTTTGCCCGTCTTCTGGTAGACGTCTGCTCCCATGCGGGGCATGTTTTCTCCGGTAACGGCCTGGATGCTCGCGGCCAGGTCCGTGTGGCGTGCTTCGAGTTGCGATTCGGGCGGGCGGGGTGGCGTCCCGAAGAGCTGGTCGAACCGCCGGTTCGTCATGGTCAGCCCCTGGCAGTAGTTGAAGTAGTCCTGGTTGAGCCAGAAACTGCCGTCGGGCTTGATGTCGACCAGCTTGTCGCGGATGAGGTCTGCATAGATGGGACGCCCGTAGGGTGCGAGCCCCATGAGCTTGTACTCGCCGCTGTTGACCTTGAAGCCGCAGTAGTAGGTGAAGGCGGAGTACAGGAGGCCGAGCGAGTGGGGGAACTGAATCTGATGCGTAAGGCGTAGGCGGTTGCCCTCGCCGACGCCGTAGGTCGTGGTGCTCCATTCGCCCACGCCGTCGAGGGTGAGGATGGCCGCTTCCTCGTAGGGACTCGGGAGGAAGGCCGAGGCGGCGTGGCTTTCATGGTGATCGAGGAAGACAAAGCGCGCCCGGGTGGGCCCGCCGAGCCCCGCGCGGATGTTGCGGCGAGTGAAAAGCTTGTCCTTGAGCCAAACGGGCAAGGCCATCTGGAAGCTCGCCCAGCCGGCCGGGGCGTAGGCCAGGTAGGTCTCCAGGAGCCGCTCGAACTTGGTGAGCGGCTTGTCGTAGAAGGCGACGTAGTCGAGGTTTTGCGGCGTCAGGCCAGCCTCGGCCAGGCAATAGGCGACGGCCCGAGCCGGAAAGCCCGGGTCGTGCTTCTTGCGGGTGAAGCGTTCTTCCTGAGCCGCCGCGACGATGCGTCCATCGACGACCAAGGCGGCCGCACTGTCGTGGTAAAAGGCGGAAATGCCCAGTATGGCTGTCACGATCCATCCTCGCCCTAGCGGGCTGCACGCCGACTGGCTTCGCTTATGTTACAAACGAAACGGCCAGGAGCGAGCGGGGGCCGGGCCGCCGCCGGTCTCACACGTACCGGGGCCCGACGTGCTCGGGCAGGAAGAAGCGGGGCAGGAGTCGATCGACCTCGAACACCCCCTGGCGCGTGAGGACCACGGCACCGGGCTGGGCTTCGAGATAGCCCTCCTGGCGCAGGGCGTCCCAGACGGCGGCGAAGCGAGCCAGGATGTCGACCTGGAACTTCCCGGCGAAGTAGGCCACATCGAGCCGGCCGGTCTTGAGCTGAAGAATGAGTTCGCGGATGAAGGCATCTTCCGGGCGCAGCTTCAGGGCCCGTTGCCACGGGAGTTCGCCACGCTCCAGGAGGCTGAGATAGTCGTCCCATTGATCGACGTTTTGCACGTGGACGCCGCTGACATGGCCGAACGAGGCCACTCCCGTGCCCAGGAGGTCGGCCCCATGCCAAAGCTCATCGCGGTAGACGAAGCCAGTGGCATCCTTGCGTCGGACCACGGTATAGCCGCTGCTGACCTCGTAGCCAGCCTTGGCAAACTCGTCGTAGGCATAAGCGACCCAGGCCCGCTTGGTCGGCCAGTCGGCGATGCCGGGATTCACGCCGCTAGTCGCGTAGTCCTTCGAATAGAGCGTGTTGAAGGGCAGTTCCATCTGATAGATGGTCACGCTGTCCGGCTCCAGGGCGATCGTACGGCGGACACAGTTGCGCCAATTGTCCCAGGTCTCACCCACCATGCCGGCAATGAGGTCGACGTTGATTTGGGCGAAGCCCAGCTCCTTGGCCCAGCCGTAGGCGCGGTCGATCTCGGGGGAGCGGTGGGCCCGGCCATTTTCCTCCAGGATGCGATCGTCGAAGTTCTCGACGCCCAGGCTTAGCCGTGTGACCCCATGCTCGTAGAGCGCGACCAGCTTCTCCCGCTGGAGGGTGCCCGGCTCGCATTCAAAGGTGATCTCGCGCGGCTGCTCCCAACGCATGCGGCTCTTCACCCCTTCGAAGAGCAGGGCCAACTGCTGGGCACTGAGATAGGAAGGGGTGCCGCCGCCGAAGTAGACGAAGTCGAGCGGCCGCTCAGCCACGGCGGGCAGGGCGGCATAAAGCTCCACCTCCCGGAGCAGGGCGTCAAGGTAGCTCTCGACGTCACGGGCATTCTTGTCGGTGTAGACCCGGAAGTAGCAGAACTTGCAGCGCTTGCGGCAGAAGGGGATGTGCAGATAGAGCCCGAGCTTCACGCCTGGCCGGGGCGGAGCAGCCAGCGCCGCCCGGGCCTCGTGCAGGTATTCGAGCTTCCAGTGGGCGAAGGGCGGATAGTTGGCAATGAAATAGTTGCCCAGCCCAGTGGCCTCTTGCTGGCTGGCCGACATCGAGAGGGGCAGAGCAGTCGCGGGCATGTAAAACCTCGAGACGAGGGCCACGGGCCTTCTCCCTAGTCTACGCTGGCGGCGCCGGGACGGGCAGACGAACCGGGGCGGATATGATGCGCTTCTCATGTCCATGCCGATTTCCGCCTGGCCTCCTCCGGTCGGCAAGCGTGGCAGACTTTGCCGCTCGGGCAAGCCGGCCCCGTTTCTCCCGATCATCTGCCCCGACGTCTGCACCCGGCCTCTGCGTTCTTTCCTCTCCCACCAAAGCCGCCGCCCCTGCCGTGCCGAATAGAGGATCAGCGTGACCAGCGGCGGAGGGCGGCTCATGTCCCAGGAATTGAATGTGCTAGCGCTGGTCAAAGGCCGCGAGCGCTATGTCTTCGTCTATGACGATGCCAGCCACCGCGGGCTGATCGCCGCCCTGCATGCCTGGGCGGCTCATCCGCACCTGTCCTTCTCCTGGTTCGATGCCGCCGTGCTCGCGGAACGCAGCCAACAGCAACTGCTCGCGGCCGCGGCGGCCGCGGAACAAGATCCCCTCGCACGTCGGCAGCAGGCGGGCCTTCCGGAGGCCGACTGATGCAAGCGGCTGTGGGCGACTTCCTCCGGCACCTGAGCCTGGAACGCAACGCCTCGCCGATGACCGTCAAGAGCTATCGCGAGGACCTGTCCCGGGCTGCTTCCTGGTTCGCCCCCCAGCTTGGCGGGCCCGAGCCGGACGTGGCGCGAATCACCCCCCGCCAGGTCCGCGGCTACTTGGCCTGGCTCCACGAACAGGGCTACGCCAAGACCACGATCAACCGCCGCCTGGCCGGGCTCCGCTCCTTCTTTCGTTACCTCTGCCGGGTGGGCCAACTCAGCGCCAGCCCCGCCGAAGGACTGCGTGGCCCCAAGCGAGATCGCAAGCTGCCCCGCTTCGTCACCGAGGCCGAGGCAGAACGGCTAGTCACGACGCCCGCCAAGGACTCGCCGCTTTCGTGCCGGGATCGGGCCTTGCTGGAAGTGATCTACTCCGCCGGGCTGCGTGTCAGCGAGGCGGTGGGGCTCGATGTGGGCGACGTGGACCTGGCCGGCGGTTCGGCCGTGGTCCGAGGCAAGGGCAAGCGGGAGCGGCTGGCGCTGCTGGGTCGGCCAGCCGTGGCCGCGGTCAAGGACTGGCTGCGGGAGCGAGCGCGCTTGCTGGACGAACGGCCCGACGACGTGGAGGCCTTGTTCCTGAACAAGGCCGGCCAGCGCCTGACCGCCCGCAGCGTGGGGCGACTGCTGCGCAAGCACGTCCTCGCCGCCGGCATCAAGGGGCACGTCAGCCCCCACACGCTCCGGCACAGCTTCGCCACCCATCTTTTGAATCAAGGGGCGGAGATTCGCGGCGTCCAGGAGTTGCTTGGCCACCGCAATCTGTCCACGACCCAGATCTACACCCATCTGACCACGGCCCGACTGCACGAGACCTACCGGCAGGCCCATCCCCGGGCCGAGTGAATCGAGGAGATGTCCATGCACCGCCTTGCTCTGGCTGTCAGTGGTTTTCTGGCGGTCGTGGCTACCTCCACGGCCCAGGATGTGGCCTGGCGTACCGACTATGCGGCGGCGCGGAGCGAAGCCCAGGCCACGGGTCGGCCCATGCTCTTCAACTTCACTACCTCCTGGTGCCTGCATTGCCGCCGACTCGATGCCGACACCTTCCGCTCACCCCAGGTGGCCCCGCTGCTCGCCCAG
>CALLZJ010000102.1 GCA_937858435.1 uncultured bacterium | reverse complement strand
AGTTGACGCCGCGGCCTGACCTATCAACCCCGGACCTTGTCGCCTGGCTGGCTCTAGATAAGGAGCAGTATCGTGCCCAGTTTCGCGACACGCCATTGACGCGGCCCAAACGGCGAGGGCTGCTTCGCAATGTCTGCCTGGTCCTGGGGAACCGGGGAGACGCTCGGGCAGTTCCGGCCCTGATCGTCATGTTAGATGACGAGGAGCCCCTCGTTCGTGGAGCCGCCGCTTGGGCGCTGGGGCGGCTGCGGAGTCCTGAGAGTCTGGGGGCTTTGGTTCGACGGGCCGAGGTGGAAACGGACGAAACGGTGCGAGTGGAACTGGCGGCGGCCGTGGCGGGATGAGGCCGCGGTCCGGGAAACTGCGAAGCCGGCGAAGGTTTGCGACCTGGGCCGAAGCTACCACCTGTAGGGAAGGGTTCAAGTTTGCGTATCGTGAGGGCCGATCTACTTGCACAGGGATCAACCCGGGTCGCGCGCCGGTGATCGTATGGGGTTGGCGCGTGGGGGTGGTGGAAACTGCTCGCCGGCGCCCGCGCGCCGCGGACGAACAGGGGACAGGATCATGGCCAAGCGTTGGATCGGCGGGATGCTGTTCGGGGCCTGGATCGCGTGCTCGACGCCGTCTGGGGCACTGGCCCAGGTCGCGCCGACCGACCCCGTGCCGCTCGCCCGGAGCGAGGTCATGCCGGCCGGCGGCCTTGGCCCGTGGCCTGGTGCCGAGGCCGGCGTCGTGCCGGCTCAGTATGGCATGCCGGGCCCCATGGGAGGTGGCATGCCCTTGCCGCCCATGGGCGGTGGACCTGGCTGCATGCCGCCTTTCGCGCCGCCGGCCCACAACGCTCCCTTCCTGTCGATCGGTGGCAGCGATCCGAGTTGTGCAGCGCCGCTGTGCAATCAGTTCTTCGTCAGTTTCGGTTGGCGCATGATGCAGCGTGGCGGCTTCAACGAGCGCCCTTTCATCGTGCTCGACCCGGCCTCGTTCGATCGCGGCGGTCCGCCGATCCCGGGCTCGCCTTCGCTCTTCGACCTGAATGACGTGCCCATGCCGTTTAACCACGGCTTCCAGGCGGCGATCGGCTTCTTCGACGACTGCAATCTGCTCTGGACATTCGAAGGCTTCTACGTGCCCAACCGCGGGACGGCTCGGGTGGTCGAGAACACCTCGCGCCTCACCTCATTCTTCTACAACGCCCCGCTCGGCTTCGAAGGTTCGGACGGCTTCCTGTGGGGCAACGCCGACGTCATGGCGATGACCTATCGCAACAACCTGGCCAATGCCGAGGTGAACGTCCGCTACATGAAGGACTACAAGGACGGGTTCAACTTCGTCTTCCTGGCCGGTCTGCGCTACTTTGACATCTACGAACGCTTTGACTACCTCACCGGCGACGAGCAGGTGCGGTTCAACCCGGACCCGGAGACCATCGCCAACCTGAGCTGGCGGACGCAGAACCGTCTCGCTGGCGGTCAACTCGGCTTCGGCTTCAACACGATGCTGACCTCCTGGTTCGGCGTCTCCTGGGATTCCAAGGTCGGCGTCTTCGCGAACACCATCACGGCCAAGAACACTCTGACCCGCGGCGACGGCTTCCAGGCCTTCGACGAGAGCATCCAGTTCGTGAAGACCACCTCGCTCTACGACACCAGCCTCTACTTCACGATTCAGAACGGCATGTTCCGGCTCAAGGGCGGCTACAACATGATGTGGATCGTCGGCACCAGCAAGGCCGACAATCAGGTCGACTTCGACCTGGCCACCCAGCCGACGCGACTCGACTCGCTTGGCACCATGTTCTTCCATGGGCCGTCGGTCATGCTCGAAATCATCTTCTAGCCCGGCCCGAGCCTGGCCCGAAAATCAGCGAGGCACGGCAGGGGCAGCCCCTGCTGTGCCTCGAGTGTTTTTGGCATGCGGCCAGGCTTAGGACGGCTCGAAGGCAATGCTCAGGAATCGATACTTGCCTTCTTCATGCGTGAGATTGCAAATCAGCCGAGCCTTCTTGATCTTCTCGAATTCAACCCACCACTGCGCGAGCAGGACTTCGCCCTCCAGCACGGACTTGTCCTTGATCAGTTCCAACCGCTTGACGAACTTGCCGAACTTGCCCTTGGTCTCTTCGCCGTAGAGCATTTGGAAGACGGCCTCCGTGGTAATGCGCTCGGCCTTCTTGGCGAAGTCGGTGAAGAAGGGCTTGAAGGCGCCGTCGTTGTAAGCCTTGAGAGCGGGATCGAGCATGCCCTCGAGGGCCTTGAGGTCGAGGCTCGGGCGGGGGGGCGCGGCCGGGGGGGCGGCACCTGGCTTGGCGGCGGGTGCGGGTGCAGGCATGGCGTCCTCCTTAGGCTGCTTACCGATGGCCAGTGTAGCAAGCGAGCCTGGACTAGGCAAACATCCCACCGCGGCCCAGCGCCGCTTCCGGCACGGCGAAGGCATGCGGCTGGTGTTCGATGGTCGGTTGGGCCTGGTCCGGCGGCCAGCTTACGGCCACCACGTCGAACCGCGCCGCCCTGCCAAGCAAGCCATGGCACTTGAGAAATGCCAGCGCCACGCGGACCACTTGCTTCTGCTTGGCTACATCCACAGACGTGAGCGGCGCAGCGACGTCCACTCGCGCGGTGGAGCGGATTTCGACAAAGACCAGCTCACTGCCGGCACGGGTGACCAGGTCGAGTTCGCCGAAGTCGCAGCGCCAGTTACGGGCGAGGACCTCATGCCCTTGCCGGCGTAGGTAATTCGTGGCCGCCCGTTCGGCCCGGTCGCCGAACCAGCGTCGCCACCAGGGCAGCCGCGGATGCTGGCGCGCCGAGTCGGGCCGAGTTTTCACGCTGAACCCGAGCCAGCGCCGCCACCAGGGACGCCGTTCGTGAAGCGGTGCGTTGCGGACGGCCCGAGCCATGTCACGTCCCCGATGCCAGACGCGGTGCGCGCACGGCCTCACCGCCCGAACCACGCTCCATCCGGAGGAGGTCGGCCTTGAGCGAAACGCCACCCGGGCCTGAGAAGCCGCCCAGCCCGCCGTCCGCGCGGACGACTCGGTGACAGGGCACAAGCAAGGGAACGGGGTTATGGCTCATGGCCGAGCCGACGGCACGAGCTGCCCCCGGCGCCCGAACCTGACGCGCCAAATCGGCATAGGTCTGGGTGCGGCCAAAGGCGATACGGCGGCAGGCCTCTTGGACTCGCCGACGAAACGGCGGCTGGCTCGACAGGTCGATCGGGATTGTGGCCAGGTCGACCGGAGCACCATCCAAGTAGCGCTGCAGTGCGGCGAGTGCCGGGCCAAACCAAGAGTGGGTCCGCGCGAACTCGCGGCCTGTCGCACTGTCAGCATTGGGGTGCTTGCTTCGGCTGGCGAAGCGGACACCAGTCACTCCCGCGGTCGAGCAGGTGATCTCCAGCCCCACGGGCACAGCCTGGCCCGGCGGCATCCAGAACGTATTGGAACCGTTGTGCGAGCGCGTCATGGCAGCTCCTTCGGAAAGGGGTTCGGCGAGTTGTCGAAGCGTTCCAGGTCGGCATCGGTCCAACCGAAGTGGTGGGCCAGTTCGTGGATCACCGTCTTGCGGATTTCAATCAGCAGTTCGCGCCGGGAGGCGCAGGCCTCCTCGTGCGGCCGTTGGTAGATGATGAGCCGGTTGGGCCGCTCTTCGAGTTCGAGAAGGTCGCCCTGTGGAAACGGGACGAACAGTCCGAAGAGCGTGTCGCCCTCGGCGATCTCGGCGGGAGTGAAGCCCAAATGCATCAGAGTTTCCTCGTCGGGCTCGTCCTCGACGTCGACGGCGAGGTTCGTCGTATGCCGGGCGATGGCAGGCGGCAGGCTGTCCAGCACGCGCTTGACGTGCTGACGAAATTCCTTGGGGCTGAGGCGTGCCATGCTGCGCTTTCCTGTGCCAGTCTTACCGCGTCCGGTCAGGGTGGGCCCGGCGGACGCGGCACGTCACCGGACGGGGCCGCTTCTCCAAGAGGTCGGACCCACTCCCCGGGTAGCCAACCGATCCGGCCCGAACCGAAGGCCACTTGCAGCCAGCCGTTGGGACGTTGGGCCTGGATCGAACCCGCGGCTCCGTCGCTCACGACGATCGGCCGCCCAAGCCACAAGGCCGGTGGATAGGTCGTGCCACACCCGATTCGCAAGACGGCTCGCGGCACGGTCACCACCACCCGGGGCCTGGGTACTGTCCAAGTATACACTGCCAAGATCAGAGTGGCTAGCCCAATGAGACCCGCCGCTAGCACGACGCGCCGCCCTAGCCTCCGCTGCTCCGGCCAGAGCCAGGTGACACCGCCGAAGAGGACCGCGAGCCCGAGCCATGCCAGCCCCGC
>CALLZJ010000101.1 GCA_937858435.1 uncultured bacterium | reverse complement strand
AGGGAAGGAGCCAGCGCGGCGTCCTTGCGACTTCCCCCGGTGGCTTGGTCCGACTGGGTGGCCGGCTGGCGGAGCTAGGAGAAAAAAAACGAACAGGTCCGGCCCAGTCCCGAGGGACCTCTGGCAGGACCTGCGCGTGAAATGCAGGTTAAACTAGCGAATGGCTTCGAGCCGGCTGATCACCTCCGCCGAGTTGCGAATGATGAGGCACCGACCCGGAGCGTAGAACGAAATCGTGCCTTCGCCGCCGCCCGACTTCCAGGTGTGGGGTTCGACGGTCTGCTGGATGAAGTCGATTAGAGCGTCCGCATTCCAGCCATTCTGGCCGAACATCAGGGAGTCGATAGCCACCACTCGGGTCACGAGTTCCTGGTTGGCCCGGGCCTGGCTCACGATCTGGATCACTTCGTTCTTGATGATGTAAGTCAACCCCAGGTCGGCCAGAATCGTCCGCAGCACGGTGCGGCGCGTGACCTGGTTGGGCAACGTCACCGTGACCGGCGTGTTGTACTCCAGGTTCATCTCTTGCAGCGTGGCCTTGGAGAGGAAGATCGGCAGCTTGAACTCCCGCTCCAGGTAAGTGATGACTTCGTTGAGCGGCATGTCGCGGAAGCGAACCCCTTCGCGGGTGAGCATGTCAAGCTTCTTGAGAATCTCGCGCTCTTGCGGCGTGGTGGGGTTGTTCTTCTCGGCCAGCCGCTTGGCCCGCTCCTTGATCCGATCCCACTCCGCCTTGCTCGGATACTGGATGTTACCCGCCATGGGGATGGAGGACCGTTCGACGCTACGCATGGAGTCGGTGAAGCCGCGGGCCTTGTCACGCTGCACTTGGTCGGCATCGCGGACGGTGCTGTCCATGCTGGTCGTACGCTGGGACTGGTCGGCAGCCACGAGGTCCGGGAACTTGGCGAAGAGCCGATTGGCCACTTGGTTTGCTTCGTCGAAGCGCTTTTCCTCTTGCAGCTTGTTGATCGTTTCCAGCTCGCGCTTGATCTCCTGATCTTGAGCCGAGGTGAAGGACCGGACGGTCGGGCGGACCGGCTCCTCGGGGCGCGGCTTGCCGGCCTTGATCGCCTCCATCTTCTCCTGAACCTTGAGCTTGAGGCTGGCCGACTTGGCAATGCTGAGCGAGCTGCCCGGTCCGAGCTTCTCTAGAGCTTGCTCCAGGAGCGGCAGTGCCCGGGCGGGGTCGGACCAGTGCCGTTCCGCGTCGGCGATGAGGGCTACGATTTCCTGTTCCAGGGCCTGGGCGGCCACTTCTTGCCGCCGCCTTGCTTCGTCCAACGGGTCGCCGCCGGTCTGGGCCGGGGCGGGCAGGCACACACTCAGAGCCAGAACCACCGCCAACGTCAACCGCACCATGGTGAGTGTCCTCTCGTCGCCGCCGGTGTCTGCTATGATTGTAACCGCGGTGTATTGCCAAAGCCAGTGAACCAGGCCGAGTCGCCCCGGCGTCGACCTCAGGCCGCGCAAGGGGCTCTCGGTCCGGCAACGCTTGGATGCCGCAACCTTGCGCCCGGTTTCCTTCGCGGAGGGCATCCTCTTGGCTCTCGTCATCCGCCCCGTCGAACTGACCGATGCCGCCGCTCTACTGGCGTACATCCAGGACCTGGCCGCCGAGCCGGACATCGACATCTTGCTCGAGCCCGGCGAAATCCAGTTCACCGTCGAGCAGGAGGCGGAGTTCCTGGCCGGCTACCTCCAGGCGGATAACTCCCTTTTCCTGGTCGCGCTCCGCGACGGCACGATCGTCGGCAGCCTCAGCCTGGACGGTGGACGCTTCCGAGCCCTCCGCCACGTCGTTACTCTCGGCATCTCCGTCAGCCGGGAGCACCGAAATCAGGGTATCGGGCGGGCCTTGCTCGCGGCCGCCATCGCCTGGTGCCGGGAAAGCGGAATCGTCCAGCGGGTGGAGTTGCAAGTGATGGTCGGAAACGTCCGGGCGATCCACCTGTACCAGCGCTTCGGCTTCGAGTTCGAAGGTCGGCGGCGGGATGCGGTCCGGCGCTTGGGCCAGTCCCGCGACACCCACCTGATGGCCCTGCTGCTACCCGGCCCGGCCTAGCGCGGCGCCGACTGCGGCCCGGAACCCGGCATCGCCCCGGCTGCCGTGACCTCCACGGAAGTGATCAGTTCCTGGGCCAACCGGTGGCTGAACTGCCGTGCCCCGGTCATGGTCGTGTGGTGATTGTCGTAGAACTGGTCATCCGGTAGCGACGCCCGGAGGTCGAGAAACCGCAGCTTGGGATGGCGTGTCTTGGCGCGCTGGATGGCGGCCTGAAATCGCTGTTCGATCTCGGGCTGGTAGCGGTCGCGGTGGGGCGAGGAGACCGGCGGGGCAACAAGTACCACGGGCACGCCGTCCGCCGCCAACTGCCGCACCAGCCGGTCGAACGCCGCCTTGGCCGTGCCGCCGATCTGGTAGTTACGCAGCCAGCGGCCGATATACTCCGCCCCCGACGTGCTCTTGAGCAACATCTGCTCGGCATCCAGAGTCTTCTCCGACTGGACCACGGCGGAGTTGAAGAAGACTTCCAGGTTGGTCCGCTGCTGCTCTTCCATCGTGTCCGCCAGCCCCAGTTCCTTCAGGGCCAGATGCCGCAGTTGATCGCGGTGGACGTAGAGCGGCACGAACCGACTGGCGAGATATCGCAGGGCATGTCCCGAACGCACGAGGTCCGCGGCGTAACGCGGCCCGTCCAGCCAGGTCAGTTGCCTGAGGCTATGCATATCGAGCCACAGGTTGCGCCGAGCCAAGGTCTCGGGGCTGACCTCGAGAAAGACCAGGCTCGGCTGGCAGCCCGTCTCCCGTGCTCGCCGATAGAGATGCTCGGCCGTAATGAAGTCGCCGCCGGGCATGGAGAGATTGAGCACCTTGGGCCCGTGCCCCGGGCCGCCGAGTGCTTCCTCGACCAGGGCCGGCTGTAGACCACAGCCAAAGCGGGAACTGCCCAGGGCCAACACGACGGGCCGATCCGTGCAGCTTGCCTGCCGGCACTGGGCCAACTGGTCGTCCAGACCGCGAAAGCGGATGCCGGGCCAGACATAGTCGATGAGCAGACCGCCGACCAGTTGGCAGCAGAGAAACGTCGCTGCTGCCCAGATCAGGCTGTTGCGGCAGCGGCGGAGTTGAGCAGCACGGTTCGGTCGCATGGCCTCGGTCGCTTTCTCGGCCCCGGCGCGCCGCGGGCCCTGGCATCAGAACTGGAAGTAGATGAACGCCTTTTCCGTGGCGGGAAACAGCACGAGTGCCGTTACCAAGAGCAACCCCAGGACCACGCCGAATACCGGCGCCGGAATCCGGGTCCGCCACCGAGCCACCGGCCAGAGCGTCGCGACGAGATGCATGCTGAAGAGCAGGGCCAGCAACGTGCAGCCCGTGGCCCACAGCACCGGTTCGAGCGGCAGCCCGGCCATGGGTTGGAACATCCGGCGGAGGATTTCGAGCGCCGCCTCCAAGCTGATCGCCCGGAAGAAGACCCAGCCGATCGCCACGCACAGGAACGTAGTGGCCATCCGCAGCGGCCTCGTCCAGGAGTGCGCCAGCCAGGCAGGCCAGGGGATCAGCCGATGGAGGACAAGCAAGAGGCCATGGTAGAAGCCCCAGATCAGGAAAGTCCACGAGGCTCCGTGCCAGAGCCCGCCCAGCAGCATGGTGATCATCAGGTTGCGGCAGGTCAGGAAGGTGCCGCCGCGATTGCCGCCCAGGGGGATGTAGAGATAGTCTCGGAGCCAGGTGGAAAGCGAGATGTGCCAACGCTGCCAGAACTCGGTAATGCTGGCGGCGAAGTAGGGCATGTTGAAATTGAGCGGTAGATGGAAGCCCAGCGTATGGGCCAGCCCCAGGGCCATGTCGGAGTAGCCCGAGAAGTCACAGTAGATCTGCCCGGCATAGGCCAGCACGCCGAGCCAGATGGCAGCCGAGCTGAACTGGCCCGGGGCGGCGAAGACCGGATCGACCAGCGTGGCCAGGTGGTCGGCCACAATCGCCTTCTTGAACAGACCCATGGTGAAGAGCTGGGCCCCCACCTGCATGCGCTGCCAACTGAAGCGCTTGGGCCGGCGGAGCTGGGGCAGAAAGTCGTACGGCCGCACAATCGGGCCCGCCACCAGATGCGGGAAGAACATGATGTAGAGAGCGTAGTCGAGCGCCGACCGGACCGCGCGCGTCTTGCCGAGGTAGACGTCGACGATGTAGCTGATCGTCTCGAAGGTGTAGAAGGAGATGCCCAGGGGCAGAATGAGATCGAGCCGGAGCGTCGCCACGGAGAGCCCCAGCGGGGCCAAGGTCGCCTCGACGTTGGACAGGAAGAAGTTGAAGTACTTGAAGAACATGAGCAGGCCGAGGTTGGTCCCGATGCTAAGCACGAGGAAGCAGCGCTTGAGCCGTGGCGACTGAGTCTCTTCGATCCGCTGGGCCATGAAGTAGTCCACGCCGGCGGAGAAGAGAATGAGGCAGATGTGCCACGGAATCCAGCTCATGTAGAAGACGACGGAGCCCAGGAGCAGCCAGCGCATCCGCCAGGTATGCCGCCGCAAAGCCCAATAGACGGCAAAGAAGAGGACGAAGAAGATCAGGAACTTGAAGGTATGGAAGAGCATGCGCGGCCGTTCTCCCGATGGCCATCGGCGCGGCAAATCGTGAAGCAGGCGCAGTGATGGCAAGCCAGGCTCAAGGTCGGACCTTATAGCACGGTCGGCGCAAAAGGGTCAATTCCGATCACGACCTGGGAAGGTGGGCAAGCCACCGGGCGGCGAACACCCTTGCCCAGCCTGACCAGACTCGGCCTCCTGCCCACGCTCCGGGCCGATTTTGCTACAAACGCTCTGAGGCGGCACGGACCCGACAGGGCTCATCCTTTGGGCTCCGAGCCGCTCAGACGACAGGGCAGCACTCATGGCGGAAAGCAAGACCTGGGGAGGCCGGTTCGGCGCGGCCACGGATCAGCGCGTGGAGCTGTTCACCGAGTCGATCAGCTTCGACCACCGCCTCGCCGTCGAGGACATTCGGGCCAGCCAGGCTCATGCCCGGATGCTGGCCCGGATCGGTGTCGTGACGAAGAATGAAGCCGACCAGCTCTGTGCCGCCCTGGCCGAAATCGGGGCCCGGACCGCCCCCGGCCAGCTCCCCTTCTCCACCCGCCAGGAAGACATCCATACGCACGTCGAAAACGCCCTCATCGAGATGCTCGGCGACGTGGGCCGCAAGCTGCACACTGCCCGCAGCCGCAACGATCAAGTCGCCACCGATTTGAGGCTTTGGGTCCGCCAGGCGTCGGATGATTTGGACCTGGCAGTAGCCGAGATGCAGCGAGCGCTGATCCGAGCCGCCCGGCGCGAGCAAGCGGTCGTGCTGCCGGGCTACACTCACTTGCAACGGGCCCAGCCGGTCCTGGCCGCCCATGTCTTCCTCGCATACGTCGAGAAGCTGGCCCGCGACCGGAGCCGACTCGCTGATGCCCGCCGCCGGCTGAACGAACTGCCGCTCGGCGCCGCCGCCCTGGCCGGCACCAGTCTCCCGATCGACCGTCAGGCCGTGGCCCAGGAACTGGGCTTCGACCGCGTCGCCGCCAACAGCCTGGACGCCGTCAGCGACCGCGACTTTGCCCTGGAGTTCGTCTTCGTCCTGACCACGCTCGCCCTGCACCTGTCCGGTTGGGCCGAGGAATGGATCATCTGGTCGACCGTGGAGTTCGGCATGCTCGAACTGCCCGACGCCTTCTGCACGGGTTCGAGCATGATGCCCCACAAGAAGAACCCCGACGTGCTTGAACTGATCCGCGGCAAGTCGGCCCGCGTGGTCGGTGCCCTGCAGCAACTCATCACGCTGATCAAGGGGCTGCCCCTGGCCTACAACCGCGACCTTCAGGAAGATAAACGGCCCGTCTTCGAGGCCTTCGACACCGTGCTGGCCTGCGTCCAGTTGGCGACGCCGCTCATCGACCAAAGCCGTCTCCGCCGCACTGCCATCGCCGCTCGCATCGAGGAGGGGCAAGATCGGAAGAGCACACGTCTGAACTCCAGTCACTAGCTTATCTCGT
>CALLZJ010000100.1 GCA_937858435.1 uncultured bacterium | reverse complement strand
CTGAGCTGGAGACGCGCCCGCGGGGCTGCCACGCCCTGCTTGGAGCGGAGTTCGCCGGGTAGGGTCACCTGCATCTCGGCCGCGGTGTCGGTCTTGGCCACAACGCGCATGCCAACGGTGCCATCCGCGAAGAGCACGGGATCGTCGATTTGCAGATCATCCACCAGGCCGGCATAGGTGCAGGTCAACTCATTGGGGTGCCCCTGGGGCGTCTTCGTGAGCCAGTAGTGTTCGCCCACCTTGCACTGGATGCCCTCCTCGGGTAGTTCGCCCAGGCGCAGCTTGGGTCCACCCAGGTCCTGAAGGACTGCCACGGGGATGTCGAGCCGGGTGCTGATGTCGCGAATGCGCTGGATGACTTCAGAATGCCAGGCCCATTCGCCGTGTGCGAAATTGAGACGGAAGACGTCGGCGCCTGCTCGGATGAGCTTCTCAATGAGTTCCGGCGACTCGGTGGCCGGACCCAGAGTGGCGACGATCTTCGTGCTCACGGTGCGGGGCAGTTGCGGCATGGTCGAGCTTCCGCCAGCAAGGTGGATTGAGAACCGGCCGCCTGGGCGGCACGGGGCTTTATCCTATCCAATCACGGGCTGGCGTGACATGGAACGCGCGGCCGGCTACACTCGGAGGTGGACCAACCCTCGGACGAGGATGGACGATGAAAGCAGTGGAGAATTACATTGGCGCGATCGTGGTCGTCGATTTGTCCAGTCCTTTTGTGTGCATCGGCACGCTGACCGACGTCTCCGACAAAGTGCTGGTGTTAAGCGACGCCGACCTGCATGATCTCCGGGACACGCCGACCAATCGCGAGAACTACGTGGCGGACTCCAAGTTCTCGGGTGTGAAGAAGAACCGGACGCGGGTCCTGGTCATGGTCCGCGAAGTGGTCGCGGTGAGCCGGCTCGACGACGTCGTGGATGAGTAGAGCACGCCGCCTGCCGTCGTAAGCAAGCGGGCTACTCGGTCGCGGCCGCCAGGACCGGTGCCGTGCTCGTTTCCAGGGTGCGTTCCGGTGCTGCGTTCGGGAGCGGCGGCACCGAACTGCGGTCGGGGCCTGTGGTGCAGACCACACGGCGCACCTTGCCTGTGGCGGGGTCGGGCTCGAGGTGGGCCACCACCCGACACTCCACCTGGGCCAAAGACTCGAACTGATAGCTTCGAAACTGGCGGTCCAGCACAAGCCGGAGCCGGGCCTCGTCGACGGTCAGGCCGGGCACGGGTACCACGGTGATGCGGAACTGATTCGGTGCCTGTTGCTCGACACGCCAATCCAGGACGTCGGTGCAGTAGTGAAGGGCGGCCTTGAGGACCATCGGTTCCAGCCGGTGCCACGTGCCGGACTGGTCGCGCATCCAGAGCGTATCGTTGCCCCGGCCATCGATCCGAGCGAGTCGCGGCATCTGGTTGCCACACCGGCAGGGTGTCGTTGCCCAAGTGACAGCGTCATGGATCACGTAGCGAATGATGGGTTGGGCCCGGTTAATGAGGTTGGTCACGAGGATGCGGCTGCCCCGCTCGCCCGGGGGCACCGGCCGGCCTGCGGCGTCGACGACCTCGAGGATGCTGCAGTCTGCATTAACGTGAACGCCGGGGTCGGTCGAGCAGCCCGTGGACAAGTGCATGCACTCGCCGGCCGCGTAGTTGTTCATGACGGGCACGCCGAAGGCGTCCTGGAGTCGCTCCCGGGCAGCGTCGGTCAAGAGTTCGCTATTGTTGACGACCTGCCGAAGCTGCGGCAGGCGCAGCCGCCCCGCGAGCTTGGCGTCGGCAAGCTGGAGCAGCACAGTGGCGTAGGCCGTGAGGTTGGTCGGACCAAACTCATTGAGCCGTTCCACAAGGTGAGGGTCGGAATAGGCCAGCCGGAGCGTCTTGGCAAAGCCATTGAGTTCCGGCGGAAAGAAAGCGAAGGTCGCTGCCGTTGGATAAAAGCCATCCTTCATGATCACGATGGCGATCCGCGCGGGATTTAAGAACTTACGAACCGCCTCACGGATGCCCGTCTGGCCGCCGACATTGCCGCGTGTCGTTTGGATCTGGAAGAGAAGATCGAGACAAGCGCGGGTCTGAAGCAGGACGACGGGCTGTCCTTGACTGCCGGAAGTGTGCAAGACGATGTACTTGCCGCAATAGAGCTGGCCGAAGCGTGCCGGGTCCGAGATGAAATCCTCAACATTCCGAAGGCTAACGGCCGGGTCGGTCACCCAGTCGTCGAACCGGGCCATGGCCTGGGCCTTCTCGACGGTGGGCAAGTCCTCAAGCCGGCAGCGCCGCAGGTCGAGGCCACGGTACAGGTCGCGATAGAACGGCGAGCGGGCGGCGGCGTAGCGAATCAGCTCCCGCCAACGGCGCGCTTGCACCTCCAGGATGCGATCCAAACTGGAGCGTGACAACGCGTTAATGCGGTTGGCCCGAACGAGCCAAGGCAATGTGGTTAGAAAGCTCATCGTACCCTCACACCAGGCAGCCTACTGGCAATGTGGGTAGTTTAGCTTAACTAGGTTGGCGTTGCGACAATGATCCGCCGCGGACTTCGGACACACTGACACGGTCAGCCCGCACAGCCTGAACTCCCAGAGGCTGTGAGTCTGTAGTGACGACCGCCCATAACCTGTTGTCAGGTATGGACTTGCTCGCTAACGATCGTATTGAGCGATGCGATTGACCGGTTCGTCGCTGCTTTCGCCGACTTCACCGGGGAGCAGATACTCCATGACGTAGGCATCTTCGCCCGTGTCTTCGTAGTAGCCACGAAGGACACGGACGGCCAGGAAACCCAGACGCCGGAAGAAGAGCTGGGCCGCCAGGTTGCTCTCACGCACGTCCAGCGTGATCCGCGATCGGCGATGGCTGGAGAGCTTGCTCATCAGCTTCTGCACCATGTGAGCCCCGACGCTCTGCCGGCGCGAGCCGGGATGAACGGCCAGGTTGAGCACGTGCAGCTTCGTCTTGTGCAGCTCGTAGATGACGTAGCCCACGACGCGATCGCCCTGTTCGGCGACCATGCCGATGCAGTTCCGTTGCCGCAAGCAATGCAGGAAGTCGTCTTCCGTCCACGGGTAGGTGAAGCTCTCCTGTTCGGTTTGGAGGACTTCACTCATGTCGCGGCGGATCATCCAGCGGATGTGCACTGGCGCCGTATCGCTCTGCACGCGGCTGGTGTGCATGGAGTCTCCTTCTCGCTGCCTCGCGGCCGCGCTGGGCGGCCTTGAGCGGCATCCTTGCCGTGATTTCAGCGACCGATTGCGCCCGGGTGGTGCCCCGCGCCGCCGCATGCTAGCAGCCTCGCGGATTCCCCTCAAGCCCAGGACTGGTCGCTAGCCCCCTTCCCCCGATTTCATCTCTCGGCGATACTCGCCGTAGCAGCGTTCCACCGGATAGCGGATCCGATTCTGCGCCAGCTTCGACTCCACCGCCGCGCTCAGGTCCAGGTCAAGCACGTTGCACAGCGCCAGCACGTAGCTCGTTACGTCGGCCAACTCCGCGCCCAGGGCCGAGCGCTGCTCCGCATCCTGGCCCACCGCCTGAGCCTCTTCCGGCCTCAGCCATTGGAAGTGCTCCATCAGTTCGGCAGCCTCGATGGCGATGCTCATCGCCAGGTTCTTGGGCGTGTGGTACTTTTCCCAAGCTCGCTCCGAGACGAAAGCACCTACCGCTGCTCGCAGATCGGCCAGCGTGGTCGTTGCGTCCGTCATCGGCTGAAGCTCCCGCTCTGGCCCGACCCTCCAAGCCACGAAGCGGCGTATAAGGCGTTCGATGAAGGCTGTCAAGCCAGCCTCTCAGACACCCAGCCGCCGGGCGTCTGCCGGCCAGGGCGGGTGGCGGCGAGACTGATCTTGACGCAACCGAGGCGGACGCTATGGTCCGCCCCGCCATGGGGATTGCCGCGCCGCCGGGAGACCTTTCGGGTTGCCGGCAGGGGCGTTAGAGGAAAGGCAGGCGGAAATGCGTAGCCAGCGACGTTGGCTCGGCCTTGGATGCAGCGTGATGCTGGGCTGCCTGGGCTGCCAGACCATCGAGGGCTATCCAGTGCGCTGGCCCTGGAAGAAGCCTTCCATGCTGGTCGAGAAGTACAATGTTCCGCCCATGGCCGACGCCCGCTACACCGACCCGCAAACCTACCCCAAGTCAACGATAACCCCCGTGCTCAAGCGGGAAGACCCCGAAGAACAGCGACGCAATGCGGCTCGTCGGGGGATGCCAGGCGGCGGGGCGGCTGCGGGAATGCCCTAGACAAGACGGTCTAAGTCGGACGGCCTGAACGCACTTCGATCTTGCGCGGCAACGTCTTGGCCGCTCGTGGCAGGCTGAGCCTGAGCACGCCATCTTGAAAGTCGGCCTCGATGCGATCCGTGTCCACTTCATCGCTCAAGATGAAGGAGCGGAAGAAGTCGGCCGGCTGGACCTCCTCATAGAGCAGGCGGGCATCGCCGGGGATCGGCCAGGATACCTTGCCGTATATCCGCAAGACGTTGTTCTCGACGACCAGGTGCAGATTTTCCGGGGCGACCCCGGGCAGGTCAGCCTCGAGCACCAACCCCTCGGGCGACTCCCGAATGTCGAGGGCTGGCGAATAGACGAAGACGTGGCCGGAAGCTGCTGCCGGGGCGGGAGCAGGTGCCGGGGCCGGTGTCGGGTTGCCGGTGGGCTGGGAAGCAGTCATCTGCCATTCCTTTCGACCACTTCGGTACGCACCTTGGCGGGAGTCGCATGGGACGACCCCACGTGGATGGCAACCCGCTGGGGCTGCATTTGCGGCAGCTTCGGCAGGCGAACGAGCAAGAGACCGTTTTCCACGGACGCGGAAATCTGGCTCACGTCGACTCGTGGGGGCAACTCCAGGGTCCGAGACCAGGGGCCGTGCCAACGCTCCTGCCGGCGATAGCTGTCTTCGGGAACGCTGGCGGGCGGCTGCCTTTCACCCCGGACGGTAAGCGTGTTGTCCACAATCTGAATGTCGAGGCGGTCGGCCGTCACGCCCGGCAGCGGAATCAGCAGACAGAACTCGCTGTCCATTTCGTAGAGGTTGCCCGCCGGATGAGGCTTGGCACCGAGGAAAAGGTGCCGCTGCACCAGGTCGAACGTGAAGTCCAGCAGATGGGACATCTGCCGCTCCAGATCGCCCAACGAGGCGGCTCCTGGTCGCCACATCCACGGGTTCATGGTCCAACTCCTCGGCGGAACGACTCGCTCAAGTGGACAGTAAGCAAATATCGAACCAGAGAATCTCCAGTAAATTCATTAGACATAAACCGTGACTTTAGAACAAGATAGGATTGCCAGCCCTGATCAGGCTTGCCGCTGCCGGTCCGCGTTCCTGTCAAAGTGACGGGCAATCGGCTCCGAGCTGGGCTGGACCGACAAACAAGGACCTGTCTTACCCTAAGGGCAGTCTCACGCATGGCCACCATCGCCGCGCTCACGGCCGTCTACACCGGGATGTTCGACCCCGTGCATCTGGGCCACCTGGATATCATCCGCCGGAGCAGTCAGATCTTTCCACGCCTGGTGATCGGCGTCGGCATCAATCCCGATAAGTCGCCGCTTTTTCCCACGGAAGACCGCGTCCAACTTCTTCAGGAAGTAGTCAAGGGCATGCCGAACGTGGAAGTGCAACCCTTCTCCGGGCTGGCAGTCCACTTCGTTCGATCGGTCGGGGGCCGGGTCATGGTGCGTGGGCTCCGGACGGTGAGCGACATGGAATACGAGTTCAGCATGTCCCTGACCAATCAGACCTTGGATCCGACAATTCACACGATCTTCCTGCTGCCCCGCGTGGAATACACGCACCTTTCCAGTACGCTCATTCGGCAGATCGCGGCCCTGGGCGGCGATTTGTCCCGCTTCCTGCCGCCCAACATCATTCCCAAGGTTGAAGCCAAGGCCCAGGCCTGCATCCAGCCGCCGCGGGGCGTCTGAATCCATGCCGGATCAGTCGCACGGCCTGGAATGTGCCTCAGCCCGGGGCAGGGCAACGTTTCTGTTTGCTTGGCTTCCCACGGTCCGTTATAACTTGATTTTAGCCGAGTCTTCATCGTCAGCGCCGATTACCGAAGGCGCTGAGGCGTGACCCATTGGGTCCGTTCGGTCGGAGTCGCGAGAGTCCTCATGCCGCAACCCACGACGTCGCCAGAATTCCTTGACATTGTCCGTCGTTCTGGCCTGATTCAGCCCGATCGGCTTGAAGCGTTTCTGAACAAGTACGAAACGGTCGGCGAGGAGCCGAATCGGGTCGCCATGGCCCTGATTCAGGAAGGCCTGCTGACGAACTTTCAGGCGCGGCAACTGCTCAAGGGGCGCTACCGCGGCTTTGCGATCGGCAAGTACCTCGTCCTTGAGCAACTCGGCGAGGGCGGCATGGGGAAGGTATTCCTCTGCGAGCACATGGTCATGCGGCGGCGCGTGGCCATCAAAGTGCTGGCCCGTGAGCTGGCCAACGATCCCAGCACCTTGCTGCGGTTCCAGCAAGAGGCCCGGGCCGTCGCTGCTCTGGATCACCCGAACATCGTCCGGGCCCACGACGTCGACAGCGAAGGCGACAATCACTTCATCGTGATGGAGTACGTCGACGGCACCAGCTTGCACGACATCGTGCGCAAGCGCGGACCTCTCAGCCCCGAACGAGCTTCTTACTTCATCAAGCAAGCCGCCATCGGCCTCGACCAGGTCATGCTGGCTGGCATGATCCACCGCGATATCAAGCCGGGCAACCTGCTCCTGGACCGCAAAGGCAACGTGAAGTTGCTCGACCTAGGCTTGGCCCGCTTCGCCGAGGAGAAACGCGAGTCGGTCACACAGAAGTTCGACGAGGGCAGCGTCCTCGGCACGGCGGACTATCTCTCCCCCGAGCAGGCCATGGACAGCCACGATGTCGATATTCGCACCGACATCTACAGCCTGGGCGCCACGTTCTACTTCTTGCTCACGGGCCGGCCGCCGTTCGAGGGTGGCACCGTGACGCAGAAACTGCTTTTCCACCAGATGAAGGAGCCCGAGCGACTGGCCAAGCTCCGCCCCGACCTGCCTGCCGAGCTCATTGCTGTCGTTGAGAAGATGATGGCGAAGGACCGCAATGTGCGGTATCAAAAGCCCGCGGAGGTGGTCGCGGCCCTGGAGCCCTGGACGCAAGGACCGCCGACAACGCCGGGTGAAGACGAGATGCCGCGGCTTTCCCTGGCAGCCCAGCGGGCCGGTACGGCTGAAGCCAATCCATTGCCGAATCTGCCGCCCGCGGTCCAGCCCAGCATTTCCCGCAACAACCTGGCGAGTTCGAGCCAACGGCGGTTGTCGGACTCCGGAGCACGTTCCACTGCTGAAGGAACCTCAACCAGCAGCGTGGTCCACTTGAGCGGTGTGCATTCGGGCATTGGGACGCTGCCGGGCCGGCCGGGGGCCGCTTCGGGCAGCATGAGGCGTCGGCCCGCCAGCACAATCCGCCGCCGGCGCTCAAGGCGCCGCTGGGTCTTACTCAGCGTGGGGCTCATCGCCCTGATCGCAGGAGCCTGGTGGTTCTGGCCGCGGCCCAAGGCCGGGGGCGACCAGGTCTTTTACATTTCGCAGTCGCTCCAGGCGCCAGGCCGGGCTTTCCGAAGCATCAACGAGGCCCTGCGCGAGCGTGATCCGCAGCGCAACCTGCGCATCATCATTCGCGATCAAGAAATCAACGAGCACGTCCGCTTGCAGCCCGTCCCCAATGTCAAGGCGCCGACGCTGCTCATCATTGAAACTGAGACCGCGGGTGGCGGCGCGCTCACCGGAGCGGCCCAGCGCGTGCGCTGGCGTCCCCGCCAGGGCAATACGGCACCTCTGTTGCACGTCGAAGGCGTGCCCAACGTCGAAATCAAGGATATCGAGTTCGACGGCCAGGACCTGGTCAAGGAAGTCGTTGTCATCGAAGGCGAATGTCCACGGTTCGAGATGACCGGTTGCCATGTTCGTGCCATGCGCCAGACCGGCATACGCTTGGTCCAGGCCCAGGGATCGGAGCGCTACCCCATCTCGATCACCACCACGCGCATCTACCCGAGCGATGCCGGCGACAACGAAGTCACCTTCGTGGAAATGGCCAGCATGGCTGGCGACGTCGGGAAGATGTGCCGCCACATCGTGCTGGGGCTGACCCTCCAGGGCAAGAACCGGCCCGCTCAGGGCTTGGTCATAACCGGCCCGGTCGACGACGTTTTTGTGCGCAATTCGTTCTTCCAGGACCTGGACAATGCCGTCTGGTTTCGCCGGGCGGCGGTTGAGGCAGCCGTCGCGGGTCAACCGATCCGCATGCGCTTTGAACGGACGACGTTCGACACTCTCCGGAACGGCTTCCGCTTCGAAAATCTCGTGTCGCCCATTCCACCTCAGATTACGCTGGCGACCTGTGGCTTCATGGGGGTTCAGCGTCTGGCCCATTCGGACGGATTCGTCGCGGAGCCGGCGCCCGCCACCGTTTCCAACCTGCAATGGATTTGGACGCCGGACGTCAACGAGCAGCATTTGGCCCGACCGGGCAAACGGTTCTTCCGCACGACGTTCGACCTTGCCAGCCAGCCCCTGAGCGCCGGGATCAACGTGGCCTGCCTGGATCGCTGCCGCGTCTTCGTGAACGAGGCACCCCTCACGGAGTCGCCCGTCGACCACGAAGGGCGGGTGCGCTTCTGGGAGATCAGCCGGTTTCTCACCAGCGGCACGAACGTCGTGGCCATCGAGGCGGAAATCATCGGGACGCGCCCGAGCTTGGCAGGGCTCTTGGTACAACTGACGTTGGACGTGGCGGGCATGCCGCCGCTGGGGTCCGACGCTTCCTGGCGGGTCTCGATCGAGCCGCCCACCCGCTGGACGAGCCGGAATTTCTCCGACGACGACTGGTCCTACGCGACGATCTTGAGTTCCTACACGCGCGCGAATAAGCCCGCCTGGAAGGGACTGGTCTGGGAACGGGAGATGGTCCGGGCCCATCAGCGCGTCTGGACGCCGTTCATCGTCGAGCAGACCTATCGGGATGAAAAATCCAGCGAGTCATTCCCCTTCGTATCGGCACCCGTGAAGAGCCGGACGGAAATCGCGGAGATCATCACGCCGACACGCGCGGCCACCACGGCGCGGTCCACGACACCGACGCGCCCCTCGACCAGTCCCACGCGGCCGACGCGCCCCTCGACCAGCCCCACGGTCCCCCGCTAAGGCGTACCGCCCTTGCGGCCTGAAATGGCCTCCAGGGCCGACCAGGCGGCATCCGTGATCATCGGGTCTTTCTCGTCGGTCAGCTTGAGCAATGGGCCGATGCTGGCGCGCGTGCCAATCCGGGCCAGAACCTGGCAGATGGCCACGCGGTGCGGCGTCGACGTCTGAGCCAGTTGGCCAAGAGCTGCCCCTTCCGCTGCGGGCCCAATCGCTACCAGGGCCGCGGCAACGGCCTCGGGCTCCCGAACAAACCAGCGCTGCGCGATCGGCTCCGCGGCCCTGGGGTCCTTGATCGCGCCGAGCACTGCGATGACCGTCCGATAGATGACCGGCGTTTCGTCGCTAAGCTGGTTCAACAGCAAAGGCACCCCCTCCAGTCCGGCCCAGGCACCATAGGCCTTGATCACCTCGACCCGCGTCTCCAAGTCGTCGGCCTGCGTCAGCGTCTCCAGCAACTTGATCACTTCGAGCCGATAGTCATTGGGCTTGGTGAGCTGCAGCTTCCGAGCGGCGGCGCGGCGCTTCTCCACGCTGTCGCCGCGGAGGTCCCGCAGCAACAACTGGAAGGGATCGGTCGGCATCTCGGGGTCAGGCGTGTCGTCGGCCCGAGCCAGCACCGTCAGGGCGCGTTGATGCTGGTCCAGGTGGGTCACGCGGCCGAAATTCACTCGAGCGGCAAACTTGGCCAGGTCGGCCACGGGTGCGACTTCGATGGTGAGCAGGTCGCCGGCCCAGACTGGCCGAATGAACGGTGGCGAGCTGTCGACCCAACTGCCGAGCCGGTCGAGAAATGCCGCGTCGAAGCGGCTCTTGGGGAAGTTGAGGATGGTGAGGGTGACGGTCTTTTCCGAGCCATAGGCGGGCAAGCTGGCCACGACTGGAGTCGGGGCGGGCTCCGCCGGCGGCGTCGGGGGGGTCGGCGGCGGGGCGGCGACGGGTGGGTGGGGGGCCGGGCCGGTTGGGGTGGTCGCCGCCGTAGCGCCACCCGCCAGCAAGGGGTCGGCCTCGCTCTTGAGCCGCGCCAAGCGGCGCCGCGCTTCCTCGTAGCCGGCCCGGGCAAAGTCGGCGTCCTTCTGAAGCAAGCGAATACGCTCTTGGTGGCGGGGGGCAGCCGCGGGGAGGGCCGCGAGTCGGCGGGTCAACTCGGCGATGCGATTCTGGTAGGCCAGGTACTGATTGTCGAGTTCCAGAGCCATGCGGGCCGACTCGGCGCGGTTCATGCGCTCGCTACCGTCCTGGTAGACGCGGATGAGTTCGCCGAAGAGTTCGTCATGCGGCAGGCCGGCCGTCTCTGTCTTCCCGCTGTTGACATAGAAGTAGGCGCCGACGCCGACCCCGGCAGCTAGGAGTAACCCGAGTCCCAGCCCCAAATAAAGACCCGATCGCGACTTGCCCGATCGTCCCTGTAGGGTTCGCTGGTAGTCGGCGGCAGTGGCCGTCGGAACGGCGGCCGGCTTCTCGCGTAGCGGCCGAGCGAAGTGCAGGCTCACCTGGGCTTGGCACTTAGGGCAATGGATCGAGGTCTTGGACTCGGGTATGCCCGAGACCTTGGTCGAGGCCTTGCACTTGGGACACTGGACCACAACCGTCTTGGTAGCTTCGGAAGACATGTGCCGCTCGGATTGGGTGGCCGCCCGAAGATCGCTGGTCGGCCCGGATTCGATGGGAGCGCACAGTGCGCCAGTTTAGATTACAGAATCGGCCCGGGCGCTGGCAGGCTCCAAGGCGGCGGATTTCGCTAGCCGCAAGGTCAGCCTCTACCAGTTAGGCTTAAATTGCTCATCGCGCTGGCGGTGTTCGCGGAGTACGTTGAGCAGGACCGACAGGGCCCGCACCAGCTCGGTGAACGCCAGCTTGAGGTCGCCCTGCTGAAACGCCAGGATCGCCGCGGAATGGTGCTTGCTGTGGGCGTCCCAGTTCATGGGCCAGTTCTTCTGCCGGGTCAGTTCGACCAGCCCCTTCTCGGTCTGCATGAGCCGCTCCATGAGCGGCACGTCAACAGCACAGAGGTTGCGGCGGGAGACCAGGGGCGGGGCGGCCGGCTGGTCGGCGGCGCGGTCTGCATCGCGCCGGTACTTCTGCACCCGGCCAAAGATCCCGGCCATGAGCACCGCGCCGGCGAAGGCAAAGGTGATGACGGCGGCGGTCTTGAGTTCGCTGGTTAGGAGCAGGACCGCGCCGAGCGCCAGGATGATGCCCATGCCGACGGCCAGCGGCGCCCAGGGTAGACTCTGCCAGGAGAAAGAGGCTCGCCGACGCGATGGCTTGCGGTTCTGCACCTTGCGCATGGTCGTGCTGTCGGCGGTCTCCTCCGGGTCCCGCTCGGGATCGGCCACCCGCACCGCCACGACGGTAATGTTGTCCGGCCCGCCGCGGAGATTGGCGACTTCCACCAAGAACTTGCAGGCCTCGGCCAGGGGCAGATGGCTAAGGGTGGCCCCCATTTCCTGATCAGAGAGTTGGTTGCTCAGCCCGTCGCTGCAGAGGACGAAGATGTCATCGGGCAGCAGCGGATGGGGGCCTTCGATATCCACCTGCACGTTGGGTTCTGGCCCGAGGGAGCGGACGATGACGTTGCTCGGCACGCCGGCGATGCGATCGGGTGAGACCTGTTGCCGCCGGGCCAGTTCCCACTGCAGGCTATGGTCGAAACTAAGCTGTTCGATGTAGTCGCCGCGAATGCGGTAGGCCCGGCTGTCGCCGACGTGGCCAATCCAGACTCCTTCCGGGCGGATGAAACAGGCCGTCGCCGTTGTGCCCATCCCCTGGAACTCGCGGTTCTGCTGGCCGCGCTGGTGAATGGTCGTGTTCGCTTCGGTGAAGGCCCGGCGGACAGCCGCCACCGGCCCCGTGGTCGCGTGCTTGGAGTAAGTGTGGACAATCAGGTCGGATGCGAGCTGACTGGCCAGTTCACCCACCGCATGGGCTCCCATGCCGTCCGCCACGAGGAAGATATGGCCGCGGTCGGACCAGACGTCAGGGGAATTCGCGGGAAATACGCCAAAGGCGTCCTGGTTGTGACTGCGGCGCACGCCCACGTCGGTCTGCGCGGCATGGTCGAGCAGATCGTAACCCAAGGGCGGCGAATGCTTCATGAGTGTGTGGGGGACAGAGGGGGCATGCGGGGCAACGGGAACAAGGCCTTTCCCCGATGGTAACACATTTACCCGGGGCCACTAGCAAAAATGTTGGTCCCCAGTCGTTTTCCACCGGCCGCGCGAGGGCCTACGTGCCGATCACTTGCCTGGCTTGGTCCGGCCCGCTTTCTTCGACCGCAAGGCGGCGGCCAGAAGTTCGGTGCGAGAGTGAACATTAAAGATGCGGAAGATCACCTTGACGTGATTGTGCACGGTATGGCGGCTCAGTCCCAGGCGCTGGGCGATCTCCTTCTCGGTGCATTCAGTGAACAACATCTCAAACACGCGCCGCTGCGCCTCGGAGAGTTCCGCCTCGGGCGTGATGCCAGCGAGCAGGGCCGGCGTTGGGCGAATGGTGTCCTTGCCTGAGCCGTCGAAAGAGTCCGCGGCCACGACCTCAAACTCGACCTGCCCGAATCGGACCAGGTCGCCGTGACGAGCGTCGGCCTTGCGGACGCGCTCCGGGCCGACGAAGGTGCCATTGCTGCTGCCGAGGTCTTCGATGATCACGAATTCGCCGGTCCGGGTCACCCGGGCATGACGCCGGGACACCGTGGGATCGTTGAGCACCACGTCACATTGCGACGACCGCCCAACGATCAGCGGCTTTTGAGCCAAGGTCATCCGGACGATGGGCAGCGTGGTGCAAATTAAGGTTACGGACTGGGACATGGGCGACGCTTAGACCGGATGCTGGACGATACAAGAGCGCACAGAGCGAGCGCCGATTGTGGACATATGCTACCTTGTTCTGCAAGGGCATACAAGCATTCCCGGGCCCGATGTGCCCGATTTCCATGGGTTCTTGCCTTCTCACATCGAAACACACAGGTCATTACGATTTGGGCAACGCACCGGGAGCAACGCGGCGGTCTCATCCGAACGCGCGGCAGAATCGCTAGCGGCGTTCGAGGGGCGTGCTGACGATGGCTAGCGGCCGATCAGGCGTGCATTGCTCAAGACCGAAGCGTAAAATAACGTTCGGTCAGGGTCCTTGGCTGGTTGCCAGAAACCGCTGCCCAGAACGGAGGCGAACCATGCGGCTAGATCGAATCTCCCACGATCCCGCAGTCATGGGCGGAAAGCCCTGTATCCGCGGCCTGCGCGTGACGGTCGGAACCATTCTGGGACTCCTGGCCAGCGGCAAGTCCCGCGACCGGATTCTTGCCGCTTACCCCCACCTGGAGCCCGAAGACATTGATGCAGCGCTCGCTTATGCGGCTTGGCGCCTCGAGGAGCGGGAAGAGCCGCTGGTCGTGGCATGACCGTGCCGGTGGTCATTGACATGAGTCTGTCCATGGAGTGGGTCGCAGAACTCAGAAAACACGGATGGACTGAAATCCACTGGGCCACCGTGGGCGATCCGTCTGCCCCTGATTCCGTCATCATGGACTGGGCCCGAGCCAACAGGCACGTTATCTCACTCACGACTTGGATTTTGGGACGATGTTGGCCCTGACCCATGAGGCCGGCCCCAGTGTCCTGCAGGTGCGTGGCCAAGCGGTCCTGCCAGAGGACATTGGGCCATTCGTCATCGCCGCCTTGCGCCAGCACCATGCCGCACTCGCGGCAGGCGCATTGGTCGTCGTTGATATCCGGAAATCTCGATCCAGAGTTTTACCGCTGTAGCTAGCCCCTCCTCCCAAAAGTTGCCCACTCACCGCGGATAGAGGCTCCAGCGGTTGCCGATCTTCTCGACGGGGACTTC
>CALLZJ010000099.1 GCA_937858435.1 uncultured bacterium | reverse complement strand
CGGCCGGAAGCCCGACGGGAAGAGGGCGGGGCCCGCCGCGCCCGACGACCCGCCGGTCGTGCCGGTGAAGGAAGTGCCACCGTTCTCGGTCACGGGCACAATGGTGCTCACGGTGCCGAAGCCCTGGCCGCCCGTGCCGGTGGCCGAACTGGAACCGCCAAGGCTATTGGACGCGGAACGCCGCATCGCTTCGGCCTGGAGGGCATCCAGGTAGGCGTCTTCGACGTTGGTCGTGCTGCTGCGGGGCGAAATGGTCGACGTGAAGGTGTTGCCGAAGCTCGTGGCGGCAGGCGTGGTCGCCCCGCCAAAGCCGACCCGGCTTGGGAGCGTCAGCCCCGCCCCTTGCGGCGTCGCGGAGCGGAGGATGCTGGCCGATCCCGCCGTCGGCCGACCGCCCAATCCCAGGAACGGATCCGTCCAGCCCATCGAGCCCAGGACGCTATTGCCCGGGGCTTCGCGGACTTCCAGAGCCTCCACCGCCGGCGGGTACTTCGGACGCTGCGGAGGCTTGGGACTCGTGCGGGAGGGTTTCTTCGCCATTGCGGAGCACTCCTTCTCGTGGTCGAAGGCCGGGGGCCAGCCGGAACTAGACTCGGTTGCGGTTCGGCGACAGCGTCCGTGGACTCTCGCCTACCGGTAGGTGACGACACACTTTGGAACAATCCATGCTAACCGCTCCCCGTCACCTGTCAAGCAGACCGATTTGTGGAACTCTGGACGGGACACGTGCTTGGGCAAGTTTAAGACGACCATGCCGGTCTGCGCGATTGCCCGACGTCCAACTCCTGGTGCGGCTGGGGAACTTACACCGATCATGGTACGCAATGCACCCTTCTGAAGTTCCCCAAAAACAGTCTGAGGCTCAAGTTTCGTCGCCTAGGCCTCGTGCCGCTTGTTCTCCTTCATAGAACGTAGGCATGCTTTCACGGCACCGGCGTCAGGCCGGCTGCCTTTGCGACCCGTCCCAGGAGGTCCGCCGCCATGGATTCGAAGGAGTCTGGCTTCCAAAAGCGCCTCGGCTTGTTCGATGCCACCATGCTGGTGACGGGGACCATGATCGGATCGGGCATCTTCATCGTCTCGGCCGAAACCGCCCGGGACGTCGGCTCCGGCGGCTGGTTACTCGTGGCCTGGCTCGTCGCCGGCCTCATGACCGTCTTCGGGGCCCTCTGCTACGCTGAACTCTCCGGCCTTATGCCCCAGGCCGGCGGGCAGTACGTCTTCCTGCGCGAGGCCTTTAGCCCTCTCTGGGGCTTTCTTTACGGCTGGACCTGCTTCCTGGTCATCCAGACCGGCTCCATCGCCGCCGTCGCCGTGGCCTTTGCCAAGTTCCTCGGCGTCATCGTCCCCGCTCTCGGGGCCGACCCGAGCCTGCCCACCCAAGCCGACGTTCAAGCCGGCCGGGCCCCTGCCCTGCCCGCGGTCGTCGGCTTCATGCCCGATCTGCAGCTACCCCCGGCCCCCAACCGCCCCGCCATACTCTTTGCTGCCACTCATGTCAACTGGCAAGTGCGTCTCCCCTTGGCTGCCGAGCCCTTTTTTGAGATGGAGCACTTCGTCGTCACCGCTGGCCAGGGCGTGGCCGTCTTGGTGATCCTTTTCCTCACTCTCCTCAATTGCCGCGGCGTCCAGGAAGGCAAACTCGTCCAGAACATCATGGGCGTGGCCAAGATCGCCGCCCTGATCGCCCTCATCGGCGTCGGCCTCTTCGTCGTCTCGAGCCCCGACGCCTGGAACGCCAACAGCCGCGACTGGTGGAGCGGCATCACCACCACCCAGACCTTTGAGCGGACGGGCGGGCTGTTGCCGGGGCTGCTGCCGGTCTCGGCCATCGCCCTCATGGTCCTTGGTGCCGCCCTGGTGGGCCCGCTCTTCTCCGCCGACGCCTGGAACAACATCACTTTCACGGCCGGCGAGACGGTCGATGCCGCCAAGACCCTACCCCGGGCTCTGATGCTCGGCACGAGCCTCGTCATCGTGCTCTACCTGGCCGCCAACACGGGCTTCGTCCTGGGCCTGCCCGTCCAGGGCGATCTGGCCAAGGCGGAGCTAAGTGAGCGGGCCGCCCATGCCGCCGCCGAGCGAGCGGAACGAGCAGCCGCCGCCGGTCAAGCGGCCGAAGCTCAGGCCGCCCGGGCCGAAGCCGATCGCGCCGCCCGGCAGGCCGCGTTCCATCGCGGCATCGACCAGGCCAAGGATGACCGAGTGGGCACGGCCGTTCTCGAACTCTGGTCGCCCCGCCTGGGAGCCACGCTGATGGCCCTGGCCATCATGATCTCCACCTTCGGCTGCGTGAACGGCATGATCCTGATGGGGGCCCGGCTCTACTGTGTCATGGCCTGGGACCGCCTCTTCTTCCGCGGCGCGGGCCGCCTCAACCGCCGGGGCGTGCCGGCCGTGGGACTCGTGCTCCAGGGGCTCTGGTCGGTCCTGCTCGTCTTTTCCGGCACCTACGGCCAGTTGCTCGACTATGTCATCTTTGCCGTGCTCGTCTTCTACGCTCTGACCGTCACGGGCTTGTTCGTGCTCCGCCGCCGCCAGCCGAACGCCCACCGCCCCTTCCGGGTGCCGTTCTATCCGGTGCTGCCCGCGGTCTACGTGCTGCTCTGCTCGGCCGTCATGATCGATCTGCTGATCGTCAAGCCTATGTACACCTGGCCGGGCCTGATCATTGTCGTCACGGGGGTACCGGTCTACTTCCTCTGGCGTCTGCTGGGCAAGGGCGCCCCCCAAGGGAACTAGGCAGACGCTTCTTCTTCCCCGAGCGTCGGGTGCTGGCCCGACGTGGCTTGCACGTTCGCTGGTCCATACGTCGGCCTCACGGCCGACGCTCTGGGGGGCAACGCTCTTTCACTGCTGTTCCAGCTTCTCCTTCTCCGCCTGCCGCTTCTTCACCTCGTCGGGTTTTTCCCAGGCGGTGTAAAGCTCGATGAGCCGGTCCAGGTGCTCGACCAGCCGCTTCTTCTCCGCGGCCAGCAGGGCGCGATCCTGCTCGGTGTCGGCAGCGCTGTCCCTTCTCAGCTCCACGCGCTTCTGCCAAGAACCATGCGCCTCCAGCAGCAGCGGCTCCGCCTCGGCGAACTTCTTCTGCTTCATCAGGTTCGTCGCCAGGCCGGTGAGTTCGCGGAGGCATTCATTCGACTCTGGCCCCTGCTTCTCCTTGACGTGGGCCAGCCACTTCCGCCGCCAGCCCTCGGCCCGCTCCCACTGCTCGGCCTCCTCGTAGCCTTCGGTCGTCTGGGTCATGAGGTAGGCCGCGTTCGGGTGGACAAATCGCCGCTTCTCCAGCCCCTGGGCCGCCTCTTCCAGGTGGAGCAAAGCCTCTTCCATCTTCCCGGCCTGGCGGTACGATTGGCCCAAAGCCCCTAGGGTAGTCAGCGTGTCGAAATGGTCGGGACCAAGCTTCTCCTTTCGCAGCTTTAGCGACTCTTGTTGGAGGGCCAGCGCCTCGGTGTGCCGGCCCAGGGCGGCGTAACAAGCTGCCAAGAAGTTCATGCTCAAAAGCGTGTCAGGATGGTCGGGACCCAGCTTTTCCGTGCGCAGTTTCAGCGCTTCCTCATGAAGGGCCACTGCTTCGGTCATTCGGCCTAGGGCGGCGTAGCTGTTCGCCAGGCCCATCATGCTGCGGAGCGTGTCGGGATGGTTGAGACCGAGCTTGGTCTTACGCAGCTTCAGCGTCTCTTCATGAAGAGCCAACGCTTCGGCCCGGCGCCCCAGGACGGCGTAGCTAACCGCCAGGTTGGTCATATTGCGGAGCGTATCGGGATGGTCGGGACCGAGCTTGACCTTGCGCACCTCCAGCGTCTCTTCGTAGAGGGCCCGTGCCTCGGCCAGACGGCCCAGGGCGGCATAGCTGATCGCCAGATTGTTTATGCTGGCCAGCGTGTCGAGGTGCTCGGCGCCGAGTTTCTTCCGATGAAGCCTCACGGTCTCTTCGCGTAGGATCAGTGCCTCGGCCAGCCGCCCCAGAGCGGCGAGGCTGTTCGCCAAGCCCATCATGCTGCGGAGCGTCTCCGGATGGTCGGGGCCGAGGCTGGCTTTCCGTCGTTTCAGCGTCTCTTCGTGAAGGGCCAGCGCCTCGGCCTGCCGGCCCAGATCGGCGTAGTCATTCGCCAGGTTGGACATACTCAGAAGGGTCTCGGGATGGTCGCGTCCCAGGTGTTTCGTGAAGAGTTCCACAGACCGCTCGTGGAGCGGCCAGGCCACGTCAGCTTGGCCGAGCAATTGGAACGAACGACCCATCGTCCGCCGGAGACGGGCCTCCACCAATGGCTGGTGCTGGAGAGTTTCCTCCAGGTGAGGCAAGGCACTCTTGATGGCGTCGGCCAGCTTCACGTCAGGCCCCAGGCCACCTTCCTGATCCAGGGGCCGGGCCGAGGCCATCACCCGCTCTTCCACGAATTCCAGTACGGCATCGGTCGTTTCTCGGGCCCGCTGTTCGGCCGCGGCGTGAGCCAGGGCCTTTTGCTCCTGGTCGGCGGCCTTCTGCCGCTGTGCTTCCTTTTCGTTCCGGTCGGCGAGCGCTTGGGCCTCAGCCCGCCGGGCCTGGTCCATGTACCAAAGGCTCACACCCAGCCCAGCGAGCAGAATCGTCACGATGACGCTCCCGGCCATCTGGAGGATGCGGCGCCGCTTGCGTTGCTCTGCCGCAATGACGTGCGCCTTGGCTTGTTCGATCTCCGCTTGCCGCGCCCGCTCCTCCGCCTCGGCTCGGAGCTTGGCGACTTTCGAAGCGACGGCGTTGCCATCGGCTGGCCGATCACCGGGTTCAAACGCCAGGCAGCGCTTGCAGAGGGCGATCACGTCCGGCTCGGCACCGCAAGCATCGAGGCGGGCAAAGGCCTCGTCCGTCTGGCCGCGCACGGCTGCCAGACCAACGACATGGACGGATTGTCCCACGTAAGGGGGCTGACCGGTGAACAGGGCGCACAACACGCCGCCCAACCCGAAGACGTCGGTGCGTTGGTCCATCTTGTCGATTTCGCCGGCCGCCTGTTCCGGGGCCATGTAGGCTGGCGTGCCGAGCATGCTGCCGGCCTGGGTGTGGCTGTCCGGCGCCGCGGAGCGGGGGTCGTGGATGGACGTGGCGCCAGGCGTTTGGGCCTGGATAGGCTCGTCCAGTCGCCCGCGCTGCCGATCCGCAGTAAGGAGTTTCGCCAGGCCCCAGTCCATGACCTGAACTTCGCCAAACGCCCCGACCATAATGTTCGCCGGCTTGAGATCGCGGTGGATGATGCCATGAGCGTGGGCGTAGCCCACAGCCTGGGCGACCGCCTCGAAGACAGCGAGTTTGTTGAATGGCGTATTCGCCTTGAGCAGCGCCTCGAGTGTCTGCCCCTTGATGAGCTTCATGGCCAGGAAGGGCCGGCCATCGGCGAGCGTGCCCACCTGGTAGATCGGCGGGATGCCCGGGTGCTGAAGCTGGCCGGTAATCTGGACTTCTTCCAAGAAGCGCTTTGCGCCGGTGGAGTCGACAGGATACCGGTCCCGAAGCAACTTCACAGCCACGGTGCGGTTCATGGATAGGTCGCGGGCCTGGTAGACGACCCCCATGCCGCCGCGGGCCACTTCCGCCTCGAGTTGGTAACCGTTCGGCGAGTCGGGGAGGAAAGCACCCTCCACTGCTTGATTTCCTTCGAAGGGAAAAGACGTCCCCATATCCCCTTGGCTGGACGGGGCGATCATTGCGCCCTCTGACTCCGAGCTGGCAGCTCCTGGGACAGGAGAACCACCCGCGTCCGACGACGGTGCGAGAGGCACGATCCGAGGCTGGTTTTCCATGGTGCTACTCCGGGGATGACTCAAGGTTACTTCCTTGATTTCGTGCCCACAAGGAAAACAGGCCTCTGCGCTCTTGTAGCGGGCCAGGTGGGGCAGTACCATGTCGGGCATCGGCCTCAACTCCCATGCGGCGGCCGTGAGCCGTTTCTTTCGAGTGTCGAGTTCGACATGCCCGGTCCAGCCCGTCCAACCGATGCGGTGCCCGTGCTTGGACTGGTAGGCGGCATCGGATCGGGCAAAAGCCACGTGGGCCGCGAGTTTCAGGAGCTTGGGGCCACGGTGATCGAAGCGGACGGATTCGGTCACGAGGCCCTGCGTCAACCCGACATCAAGGCCAAGGCCGTTGAGTATTGGGGCGAGGGCATCCTGGACGGCACGGGGGCGATCGACCGGCGGACGCTGGGCCGGATCGTCTTCGGGGATGAGCGCGAACGAGAAACTTTGGAGCGACTCGTCTTCCCTTGGATCGAAAAACGGATACGATCTGAGTTAGGGAAGGCGCAGTCCTCCCCGATGACTCCGCTGATCGTACTCGACGCGGCGATCATGATGGAGTCCGGTTGGTCCGACATCTGTGACGCGCTGGTGTTTGTCGACGCCCCTGACGAGGTCCGGTTTGAACGTGTGGCCCGCCATCGGGGTTGGACACGCGAGGACTGGCAACGGCGCGAGGCGTCCCAGTGGGACCTGGCAGCCAAACGGCAAGCGGCCCAGCACGTCGTGATGAATGCCGGCAGTCCGGTTCGATCCCAGGTGGCCGAGTTGATGAACCGATATGCTCGGCCCGTCGATCCACCCAACCGCCAATCTTGAACCCTCACTCTGGATTCGTGTGGAGCTAGCCCGCTTCCCTTCCTGCTGATGCCGTCGCTCCGGCCGTCGACCTTTCACATCCGACGGACGGGAGTCGGCACCCTGGCGTGCCAGGGATTTCTTGCGTCAGCGCCCTGATCAGGAGCTTGTGGCCATGTCTGAAGGACGCACCCGCCGCGACCCGCCGCGCCCCCGCAGTTCGCGGGCCCGCCCGACGCCCGTCCCCTCGCGCGACCTGCTCGAAGATTCGCGGCCGGGGTTGGAACTGGACGAAGCGCTGTCCCGGCGGGGCGAACGGCCGGAACGGTCGAGCCGGGCGGAGCGTACTGACGTCGGCGGCGAGGATGATCGTAGCCGCTTCGGGGCTGGCATTCTGGAAGAGGACGGCAGCGGGGCGGCCCCGCGGCCCGCGCTCCCGCCCCTGCCCGCCTCGGTGCCCGTTCCGCCGGCCCTGGCCGGCGCGGCTCCGCCTCCGATCACGGCGGAGACCCCGGACGCGGCCAAGGTCGGTCTGCCTGCGGACATCGACGAGGAAGACCCGGCCCAGCGTCCCGACGATCCCCAGGCCCGCTATGAGGAAGTCAAGCGGGGGGCGATGTACATCACCGAGTTGCAGCAGATGACCATGCAGCAGCTCCTGAAGATCGCCAAGGAAGAGAACATCGCCGACGCCGCCGGTCTGAAGAAGCAGGACCTGATCTTCAAGATCGTCAAGGAGCGGACCAAGCAGAACGGGCTGATGTACGGCGAAGGGACGCTGGAGATTCTGCCCGATGGCTTCGGCTTCCTCCGCAGCCCGGACTACAACTACCTGCCTTGCCCCGACGACATCTACATCTCCCCGAGCCAGATTCGGCGCTTTGGCCTGCGCAACGGCACCATCGTCTGCGGGCAAATTCGGCCCCCCAAGGAGAATGAACGCTACTTCGCGCTGCTGCGGGTCGAAGCGATCAACTACCAGGACCCGGAGTTGTTGCCGCAGAAAGTCTTCTTCGACGATCTGACCCCGCTGCACCCGAACCAGCGGCTGCGGCTGGAGACGGCGGGCGACGAACTGAACATGCGGGTCGTCGATTTGATCATGCCGATCGGCAAGGGGCAGCGGGCACTGATTGTCGCCCCGCCGCGCACGGGCAAGACGGTGCTCTTGCAGAAGATGGCCAACAGCATCCTCAAGAACCACCCGGAGGTCTATGTCATCGTGCTGCTCATAGACGAGCGGCCCGAGGAAGTGACCGACATGGAGCGAAATGTCAAGGGTGTCCGGTGCGAGGTGATTAGCAGCACGTTCGACGAGCCGACCGCGCGGCACGTGCAAGTGTGCGAGATGGTGATCGAAAAGGCGAAGCGGCTGGTGGAATACGGGCAGGACGTGGTGATCTTGCTCGACTCGATCACGCGCATGGCCCGGGCCTACAACACGGAAGTACCGCACTCGGGCAAGATTCTGACGGGCGGCGTCGACGCCAACGCGCTGCAGAAGCCCAAGCGGTTCTTCGGGGCGGCCCGCAACATCGAGGAAGGCGGCTCGCTCACGATCCTGGCCACGGCCTTGGTGGACACCGGGTCGAAGATGGACGAAGTCATCTTCGAGGAGTTCAAGGGAACGGGCAACGCCGAACTGCACCTGGACCGCCGCCTGGTCGACAAGCGGGTGTGGCCGGCCATCGATATCAACAGCTCCGGCACGCGCAAGGAGGAACTGCTGTTTACCCCGGAGGAACTGCGGTTTGTCTCGATCTTGCGGAAGGTGACGGCGGACATGAATCCCGTGGAAGCGATGGAGCTCATCACCAGTCGCATGACGCGGACGAAGTGCAACGCCGAGTTGATGGCTACGATGAATCTGGCCTAGGCAGCCTGGCCGGGGCGAGCGGGCAGGCGGCGTGCCTGCTCGGAAGTTGGAGGCAGCCAGCAAGGGAGCCATGCATGCCGCGTCCTCCGGATCCCAAACGCATCCGGTCGTTTCTGGGACAGATCCACGAGGTGCAGGCGGAACTGGCGGGCGGGCTGCCCCGCGAGGAAGGAGAGCGCCGCTTCATCGAACTGGGCTTCAATCCCGCCCAGGCCCGCAAGGAAGTCGATGAGTTTCTGAAGATGATCGAAGTCTATCGCGGCGTGGCCGAGGACCGCATGACCCGCGATGAAGGCGTGCAGAAGCTTAAGGAACTGGGCTGGCGCGAGGAGAAGGCGGCCCGCGAGATCGACGAAGTGCTCGAGCACCGCCAGCGGCGGCTGGCCTTCGAGGTCATCGCCGCCGCCCTGGCGGAAGGGCTCGACCGTCGCGGGGTCCTGCGGCTGCTGGAGCGTACGGGTTTTTCCGCGGCCGAAGCCGAAGAACACTTGGAAGAATTCGCCCTCTTGCAGCGGCGCTGGCGTGAGATGCACGAACGCGGCACCTGTGACGACGACGACGAGTACGAAGTATGAGCGTCTTCAAGCCCAGCGCCCTGGCACTGCAGGCCGGCGCCGGCCACTACGCCGTGCTGGCCTCGCGTTTCAACCATCACATTGTCGAACGACTGGTGGCCGGCTGCGACGCCGAACTTAGGCGCCTGGGAGTGGCCCATGACCGGATTGAAACTCGCTGGGTGCCTGGCGCGTTCGAACTGCCGCTCGTGGCCAAGACGCTGGCGGAAACGGGCCGCTACGCCGCGATCGTCTGCCTGGGTTGCGTGATCCGGGGCGATACCGATCATTATGTGCATGTCTGCGAAGCGGCCGCGCGCGGCATTCTCGAGGCGGGCCTGGCCACGGGCGGGCCGATTATCTTTGGCGTCCTCACCCGCGCCCCCCAGGGCCCGGCCGTGGAACGATGCGGCGGCCGGCACGGCAATAGCGGCATCGATGCCGCCCAAGCGGCTGTCGAAATGGCCGCATTGCTTGCGAATTTGAATGGGTGAACAGCATGGCTCGTGCTTTGGAAATCACCGTCCGCCGCCAACATGGCCCCGACGGCTTGAGCACGTTCATTCAAGTTAAGGATCGAGACGGTTCGACGCAGACTTATGGCGATTTGCAGGAAATGCCCCCTCACCTACGCCGCCTGGTCGCGCCGATCCTGAGCCAGACCCCGGTGCCACTCGGCCTGGCCCCCGAGAGCCCGCCAGCGCCAGACGAAGAAGTCCCCGCGCCTCGATTCAAGCCGAAGCGCCGCCGCGCCCGTAAACGCGGTAAGACGTTTGTCATCGAGCACTGGTGGTTCGATTTCTTCATCGTGCTTGGCGCCCTGGCCGTCACGCTGTTTCCGATCTACTTGGTACGGGGAACGCTCTTCCGCGGCGAACCATGGACCCTCTGGACCGGCCTCGCTTTGCTCTGCGCTGCATTGGCGTCGTACCTGCTTTTGGCTTTTGTCATCAATCGCACGGTCCTCACGGCTTGCCGCGACGGCTTGACCATCTGGCACGGTCCTTTGCCCTGGCCCGGGAATCGCCATATCCCGAAGGAGGAGTTGCACCAGCTCTACGTGAACATCATCACCGGCCGTTACATCACTTACAACCTCTGTGCCATCACGAACAGAGGAGTTGAGTGCATCATTGCCCATGATCGCGATCCGGAACGGCTGCTTCGGTATGAAAGGGACATTGAGGAATTCCTCGGCATCGCGGACTGGCCCGTGCCTGGCTCCCAATACCGGTGAAGCAGCCCCTATAATGCCCCAAAGGGCTGATTCAACGTCGAGGCTGAGCTGATGGCGCGTCGTTCCCGTGCTCGTGAGGTCGTGCTGCAGCTCCTGTATCAGCACGACCAGAACCCGGCATTCCCCTTGGCAGAAGCACGCCAGTTCCTGCGGCGTCGGCTCCAGGACGAGGAACTGGCCGTTTGGGGCGAAGAGCTTTACGTCGGCACGCTGGAACATCGCACGGCCATTGACGAACAGCTCAGCCGTACCGCCGAGAACTGGAGCGTGCATCGGATGGCGGTTGTCGATCGCAATCTGCTTCGTTTGTGCGTCTTTGAGATGACCATTCAGGGGCAGACGCCGGCCCGCGTGGTCATCGATGAAGCCGTTGAGCTGGCGAAACGCTACGGCTCGGCAGAGTCGCCCGCCTTTGTCAACGGCATCCTCGACCGCCTCGCTCCGAAGCCCGAGGCCAGTCCGCCGAGCCCGCCCGCCGAGTGACCGTTCCCTTTCGCCAGGATTCGCCATGGGGATTTTCAGTCGACTCAAGAGTGCCCTGAGCAAGACGCGGCAAGCGTTCAGTGGGATCGCCAGTCTCTTCGGCCTGCGGGGCCGAGTGGACAAGGAGTTCCTCGCGCAATTGGAAGAGAAGCTCTACCTGGCCGACGTGGGGCCGGCGGTGCCGCAAATCGTGGAGCGCGTCCGCCAGGCCTTCCTGGACAAGGAGATCAGCGGCGAGGTGATGGACTTCGTCAAGAATGAAATCCGTGGCCAGTTGGCCGGGCTCGACGCCCAGGTCCACTGGGCACCCACGGGGCCGACCGTGATCATGGTGGCAGGGGTGAACGGTTCCGGCAAAACGACCTCGATCGCCAAGCTGGCCCATCTGTACCAGCAACAGGGCAAGAAGGTTGTGTTAGCCGCCTGCGACACCTTTCGAGCCGCGGCTGTCGAGCAACTCACGATCTGGAGCGATCGGCTCAAGTGCGAGATCGTCAAAGGGCAATAAGGAGCTGACCCCGCCAGCGTGGCCCACGACGGCGTGAGTGCGGCCCTGGCCCGCAAGGCAGACGTGCTCATCATCGACACCGCCGGCCGGCTCCACACTCAAGATCATCTCATGCGCGAACTGGAGAAGATCCGCCGGGTGATCCAGCGGCAATTGCCGGATGCACCGCACGAGACGCTCCTCATCCTCGACGCCACCACGGGCCAGAACGCCATCCAGCAAGCCCAGCAGTTCCAGAAGGTGGTCAAGTGCACCGGCATCGTCTTGACCAAGCTGGACGGCACGGCCAAGGGAGGCGCCATCCTCTCCGTGAAGCTCAAGCTGAATCTGCCGGTCAAGTACATCGGCGTCGGTGAGACTGTCGAGGACCTCGAAGAGTTCTCGGCCGACGCCTTCGTGGACGGCCTGTTCACAGGCTAAGCGAGAATCCGCAACCACTCTGCTTGACTTATTTCGACAGATGCCTAACAATCGACTCGGGCGTTCCACTCCGTGCCGTGTCGGGAGACTCACAATGCGCTGGCTCATGACCTTGATGTTGCTGGTGATCCCCGTCTACAGTTTCGGGGCTGACGATCCGCCGCCGCAAAAGACGGACGTCCAGTCCCCGGCAGGGCTGTGGGAAGGAACGCTACAGGTCGGTGCGGTGAAACTCCGGCTGGCCTTTGAGATCAAGGCGGATGGCGACGGCTTCAAGGCGACCATGGACAGCATCGATCAAGGGGCGAAGAACATCCCCTTGTCTGAGGCCAGTTGGAAGGACGACACACTTACGCTCGCGCTGAAAGAGGCGAATCTCACCTATGCGGGCAAACTCTCCGCCGATGGCAGTGAGCTGTCCGGGCGCTTCAAGCAGGGTGGCTTCGAAACGACTCTGGTGCTGAAGAGAGTGACCAAGAGGACGGAACTCAAACGGCCGCAGGAGCCCAAGCCGCCCTTCCCCTATCGCGCCGAGGAAGTTGCCTTCGAAAATCCCAAGGCCTCGGGAGTCAAACTCGCCGGCACCTTGACCATCCCCGAAGGCTCGGGGCCCTTCCCCGCGGTCATCCTCATCTCTGGCTCGGGACCGCAGAATCGTGATGAAGAGATTCTGGGACACAAACCCTTCTGGGTCATCGCGGACCATCTGACCCGGCGTGGCTTTGCCGTGCTGCGGTACGACGACCGCGGCGTCGCCAAATCCACGGGTGACTTCAAGTCCGCCACCTCCGCCGACTTCAGCACCGACGCCGAAGCAGCGTTCGACTTTCTCCGGACTCGCACCGACATCGACGGCCGCAAGATCGGCTTCGCTGGCCATAGCGAAGGCGGACTGATCGCCCCGATGGTCGCGGCTCGTCGGCCTGAAGTGGCATTCCTCGTGCTGCTGGCGGGGCCGGGAATGACCGGCAAGGAGATCCTCAAGGACCAGATCGTTCTGGTGGCCAAGGCCGAGGGGGCGAGCGACGCTCTCGTGGCCATTAGCGTCGCCATGCAGCAGAAGCTCATGGACTTGCTCGCAGAGGAAAGCGACAACGCCAAGCTGGCCGAGCGTGCCAAGATCCTGGCCCGCGAGTTCATGGCGCAATTGACTCCGGAACAGCGGCGTGAACTGCGCAAGGCCCAGGGCAAGCTCGGTGAAGCGGACGAAAGTGACGAAGACGACCCGGTGCAAAGCGCCCAACTCGAGGCAATGGCCACCCCTTGGTTCCGCTACTTCCTCACGTACGATCCCCGCACCGATCTGCGGAAGGTCAAGTGCCCCGTGCTCGCTCTAAATGGCGAGTTCGACGTCCAGGTGCCCGCTTGGCAGAACCTCGACGAGATTGCCAAGGCCCTTCGCGAAGCGGGCAACCCCGACGTTACCACCAAGCTGCTGCCGGGCATGAACCATCTCTTCCAAACGACGACCACGGGCAAAGTGTCTGAATACGCCACCTTGGAAGAGACCTTCAGCCCCATCGCCTTGGACGTGATCGGCTCCTGGCTCGCGGCGCGGTTTCAAAAGTAGCTAGCGCGTAGCGTCGGCAGGCGACTGGCTGAGGGCCCGCGGCAAGAAATCGGCCAGGTCGCTGGCGATCAGGCCCACGGGCCCGATGGCCTGGGCGGCGAGGTCGCCAGCAAGCCCGTGCAGGTGGACGCCGAGGATGGCGGCCGACAAGGCATCGAGCTTCTGGCCAACGAGGGCGGCAATCACGCCGGTGAGCACGTCACCGCTGCCGCCCGTCGCCATACCGGGATTGCCCGTCTCATTGCGAACGATGTGTTCCCCGTCCGTGATCAGCGTGCGATGTCCTTTCACGACCAGGACGGCCTGCTGCTCGCGGGCAAACCGGTTGGCCTCAGTCACGAGTTCCTCGCCACGGCATACGCGTCCGATGAGGCGAGTGAACTCTCCGAGGTGCGGCGTGCAGATGAGTGGCGCCGCGGCCGCCATGACATCCGCCCGAGGCAGCCGCCGCTCGACGGCCAGGATCTTGGCCAAGGCGTTCAGGCCGTCGGCGTCGAGCACGAGCGGCTTGTGCAGGTGCTGCAGGAGGCCGAGGACCACGAGCACGATATCCCGTCCCGAGCCCAGACCCGGTCCCATGGCGATGACGTCGGCCCATTCCGCCAGCTTGAGAATGGGCTTGATGGCTGCCGCGGAGATCTGGCCGTCGCTCCGAGCCGGAAGCGGCGCCGTCATGAAGCACGGCTGCGCCTGGGCAACGAGCGGCTGCACCGGAGCGGGGGCGGCTACCTGCACCAGGCCTGCACCGGTGCAGGCCTGAGATCGGAAGAGCACACGTCTGAACTCCAGTCACTAGCTTATCT
>CALLZJ010000098.1 GCA_937858435.1 uncultured bacterium | reverse complement strand
GATACATGAGCGAGAAGCTGCCCGAGACGATGAGGGTGAAGATGACAACCAGGCCAGCCAGTTCGGTCAAGTCTTCGCCGAGCAGGGACAGGGACATGGCGGCTCTCCGCGGCAAACGTCGAGGATGGGTCCTAGTATTCGGCCTTCAGCAGTTGGTAGAGCCAGACGGCGCCGACGATTTCCAGCCCGAAAGCGACGCCGAGCATAGCCAGCCCGGTGCCGGACTCGAAGAAGCGCTGGGCGTACTCCGGCTCGAACAGGGCGTAGCTGATGAACAGAAGCGGCACGGCGGCACCGATGGCGATGGCACTGGTCCGGCCGAGCGAGGTGGCCGACCGGAAGTAGCCGTAGTAGAGATTGCGGTCCCGGGTGTTGGCGGCGAGGCGGTCGAGCATCTGCACCAGGTTGCCGCCCGAGGAGGTGTGGAGCGCGACCATGGAGCAGAAGACGCGGAAGTCGGCCAGCCCAATGCGGGCTGACGCCAGTTGCAGCGCCGCGGCCGGGGTCAGTCCCAGGGTGAGATGCTCAGAGCACCTTTTCAGTTCGGGCCCGAGCGGCTCGGCACTCTCCTTGGCCACCAGCGACATCGCCTGCTCGAAGCTCAGGCCGGCCCGCAGGGCCCGAGCCAGGAAGAAGAAGGCGTCGGGAAGCTGCTGCTGAATCTGAGCCCGCAACCGATTCTGCAGGATGAGGATAACGGCAATGGGTAGGGCCATGCCCACGACCAGCCCCGAAAAGGCCAGGAAGTCGCTGCCGCGCCAAAGGTAGAGCAGGCCCGCGATGCCCAGCCCCGAGAGCAAAGCCAGCCCCAGCACCTGTTGCGGGGAGGCGGCCAGACCGGTGCGATTCATGAGCTTGGAAAGGAACGTATCGAGCCGGTCGTTCCAGGGCTGCTCGTGCGGCGGCACGGGCAGGTCGAGGCTCAGAGCGGTGGGCAGCGTGGCCTGGCGACCCAGCAGCCGCTTTTCCAGGCGCTCCTGCCGGCGGGCCCGCAAGGCCAGGACCCACTGCATGACACCAAAGGCAGCCAGCCCCACGCCCAGGGCCGCGAGCAGGACAATGTCGTTGGTTTCCATGGCGGCAATCTCCGAGGCCTAACCCGCTTGGGGGGCGGCGGGCAGTTCCGGGAAACTCGGCAGGCTCAGGCTGATGCGCGAGCCGGTGATTTCGTACAGCGAACCGCTGCTGGGCGGCGTGGGGGGCGTCTCGATGACCCGCTCCGCGAACAGCCCTTCAGGGAGGTTGATCCCAGCGGCGGCCAGTCGGCTCAGGCAACGCGGGGCATAGCCCGTGGCATGAAACTCACCGACCGCCTTGCCGTTCTGCACGCCGGACTGCCGGAAGGCGAACACGTCGCGGACCACGTACTTGCCGCGCTTGACGCCGACCACTTCCGACAGCCGCAGCATGCGCCGCGTCCCGCCCTTGAGCCGGGCCAGATGGACCACCAGCGTGATCGCCGACGCGACATACTGCCGGATGACGCCGATGGGCAGGTCATAGCCGGTCATGGTCACCATCATTTCAAGGCGTGCCAGAGCGTCCCGGGTATCGTTGGCATGGACCGTGGTCAAGGAGCCCTCGTGGCCGGTGTTCATGGCCTGGAGCATGTCCAGCGCTTCGGGGCCGCGCACTTCGCCGACGATGATGCGGTCGGGCCGCATGCGGAGGCTATTGCGGACCAGGTCGCGCATCCGCACCTCGCCCACGCCTTCGAGATTGGGCGGCCGGGTTTCGAGCCGGACCACGTGCGGCTGCATGAGGAGCAACTCGGCCGAATCCTCGACCGTGACCAACCGTTCATCGGCAGGAATGAACTGGGACAAGGTGTTGAGCAACGTCGTCTTGCCGCTACCGGTGCCGCCCGAGACGAGGATCGAGACCCGGGCCTCGACCGCCGCCTGGAGGAACGCCAGTGGCCCGGCCGGGATGCTGCCCAGCCCCAGGAGGTCGTCCACGGTCAAGCGGACGCCGAACCGCCGGGTCGAGAGCACCGGCCCTTCCAGCGACAACGGGGCGACGATGGCGTTGACGCGCGACCCATCCGGCAGCCGGGCATCCACCATGGGCGAGAGTTCGTCGACGCGCCGGCCCACTCGGGCTGCCACCCGCTGGATGATCTGCATGAGGTGGGCATCGTCGGCGAAGACCACGTCGGTCTTCTCCAGCCGGCCCCGCCGCTCGATGTAGACCGTGCGTGGACCGTTGACCAGAATGTCGCTAATGGTCGGGTCTTGCAGCAGCGGTTCGAGCGGTCCCAGCCCGAAGGCTTCGTCCATTAACTCGTCGATGAGCCGTTCCCGCTCCACCTGGTTGAGCAGCTCCGGCGACTGCTGCACGAGGCGGATGGCGAGGGTCCGGACTTCGCGCCGCAGCCGATCCTGCGGCCAATGGCCCAGCTTCGACAGGTCGATCATCTCGACCAGTTGCCGGTGGATGTCGGCCTTGAGCTGCTGAAACCGCTGCTCGACGGCCTGGCGTGGCGTGGTGGTGGTCGCGGTCATGGGCATCCTACCCCCGAAACGAAAGCACGCTTGGTTCGAACTCCTGCCATCCGGGCACTGGCCCCGTCATCATTGCCTTCTGGACGTTGCGCTCTCCGCACTTCAGGCGGCCACGGGTCGGCCCAGACGTTCGGCCAGGGCCGCGAACGATCGGGTGATGCGAGCCGAGCGGGCCGCCTTGATGAGCGGTACGCCGCTGTTCATCGCACGGTTGACGGCGTCGGCGTCGTCCGGGATCGCCGCCGCGATGGGGAGCGGCAAGGCGTGCTCGGCCTGCTTCCACTCCACCTCCCGGGCCTGACCGTGCCGATTGGCCACCAATTGCAGCCGCTCCGGCGGCAAGCCGCGGACCATGAGCTGTTGCACGTAGCGGCGGGTCAGCCGCAGTGCGGGTACATCGAATCGGGTCACCACCAGCACGCGGTCGGCCAGCTTCATCGCTTCCAGGGCGCTGGCGTCGAGGGTGTGGCCCAGGTCCACGACGACGTGGTCGAACATCGACCTCAACAAGAGGCCCAGGGCCCGCATGGCGGGGGCGCCCAGGGACGGAGCCGTAAGCGTCTCGGCCGGGTGCGCCAGCACCACGACGCCAGCCGGATGGTCGCACATGGCCTGGCGGAGCATGGTGGAATCGAGCCGTTCCCACTGCTGGAGCACTTCACCGAGCACGTGCCGTGGGGCAAGGTCGAGCGTCAAGGCCAGGCTCGGCACGCCCGCCCCGAGTTCCGCCAGGGCGACCTGACCCGGCTGCCCTTCGGCCAAGGCACAGGCCGCATTGGCGGCCACCGTCGAGACGCCAATGCCCGGCACGCCGCTGGCAACGACCGCCAGCCGACCCCGCGGTTCACTCATCGCCCCCAGCGTGGGCACCATCTGCTCCAGGGCATGCTGCAGCTCTTCCCGCAGGCAGCGTTCGTCCAGGTAGCGGCGAATGCCCGTCCGCACCATCTTCAGGATCAGTTGCGGGTCCTTGGTCGGACCGACGGCAAAGATCGGCGCCGTCGTCAGGGAGAGTCCTTGCAAGATCGCTTGCTGGGCCTGGCGCAGGTCGCGGCCCACTTGCACGAGCACCAGGTCGAACCCGCCTTGGGCCAGACGGATGGGCATGGCATCGAAGGAAACGCAGTCGTCGGCACCGCAGTCCAGCCCCAGCCCCAGCACAATCTGCCGGGGGGTGGTCCGCGGTTCGAAGCGCTCGTGGACGATCACGACTCGCATGCCAGCTCCTTCCGCGCCTACTTGACCAGTCGGGCCTTGGCGATGTAGGGATTGACCAAGACTGGACCCCTCCGGGCGCCGGGCCAGGTGCCGATCGTCGCCGCGGTCGTGGTCACCATCGAACAAGGTCGCAGCACCAGGCGCAGCCGGGGCTCGGGCGGCCCGTCGACTTCGACCGCCTCGATCCGCGCCGCCACAAATCGGGTCACCGTTGCTTGCGGCCGGCCGTCGCTACCGACACCTGCCAACGCTCCGATCGGCCAGGCCCGCGCTTCACGGGTCAGGCTCAGGGCCGTGAGGGCCTGGTAGAGCCGCCGCAAGTCGGCCGAGGGCCAACTCGGCAGGAACTCCTCGGCCGGCACCACGAGCGGTTCCAACTCCGGCACAATCAGGGCCCCATTGAAATCCGCCAGGTCGGCCGGGCTCAGCCCCTGCTGGACTTGCCGTGCCCAACCCGCCATCTCCGCGCCGCTCTCCAGCCCGAGCCGCAGCAGCCAGCCGTTCGGATCCGAAGCACTCTCCGGATCGAGGGGCAGCGTCACGACCATGAGCGGCAGTTCCGCCGCCGGGCCAGTCAGATGCTGCTCGACCTGCGCTTCCCAGCTTCGCTCATCCTTACTCGTGGGATCGGAGAAGAGGAGCAAAGGCATGAGGGGGATGGTGGTGCGGGGCACGGCCTGGAAACCGATCACGTCCCGATCCAGGATGGCCAGGGCGCCAGCGGCCACGTCGGCCTCGGTGCGGTGGACCCAACGTCCCAGGAACAGCCGAACCGGATTGCCACGCTCCTGAGTGCGGCGTGCCACCACCCGCAGGGCATTGAGCACGGGCCAATCGAGTTCCTCGGGGCGGGCGGGCAGGAACTGCCGGGTGGCGGGCTCGTAGAAGCCAAAGACCAGGTCGCTCTCGGGGTCCTGGCCCGCGTTGAACTCCAGTTGCGTGGGCAGCCCGGCCGCGGGGTTCTTGAGAGCCACGTCCTGGGCGACAGCCCGAGCCCGATGGGCGACATTGGCGGTCTGGCCGGGCTGAGGGCTCAGCAGTTCGTCCAGGGCCAAGGCCTGGACGCCGGCCAAGGCGGAGGCGTCGGCGGCGATCTGCAGTTCTTGCCGCGACTGCCAGAGATGGGCCGAGTCGGCGACCAAGGCCAGGAGGCTGAGGAGCAGCGCCAGGACGCCGAGCAAGAGCGGCAGCAGTCCACCCCGCCGAGAGCCAGGCGCGATCCGACCGGTGGGCCGGCACAGCGTGCGGATCAGGCGCTCGGCAGTCAGGCTAGGCATGGTCGTCGCTCAGGGAAGAAGGCCAAGCGGAGCGGGCGTGGCCACGCCCGCTCCGCTCCGGACTAGCGTTTGCCGGTGCGGCACGTGGGACAGTCGGGGGGCGGCGGCGTGAAGCGGAAGCTCCCGCCTGCCGGGTTCGCCGTGGCCAGGTTGGTTTGCGGTGTGGACAAAGCCGCGCGCTGCACGCCGGAGTTGCGCCCCACGCTTGGGCCGCTGGGCGGCACCTGCGTCCCACCCGGCCCGCCGAAGACCACCTCACCCGCCCGGCGGACGCCAGACCAGACCTCGATCGCGGTCACGGGCGGCTCGGGCTGTTTTTCCATCTTCAAGTTGTAGATGCGCATGAGGTCGGCATCGCTAATGGCGTAGGCTCCCTCGTTGAAGGCCGCCACGCGTACATCCTCATCCCGATACTCCGGGCTTTCGGGCACCGAGAAGGAGACCTGTTGAACGCCCGAGCCATTCAGCATCTCCAGCCGCCGAGCTTCGAGCACGCGGCGGTCCGACTCGCTGATCGGCACGAGCACGAGCTGGCCCTTCTGCTTGGAGAATTCGACCAGGGCTGCCCGGTAGGGGTTGGTCTCCAGCGTGAAGTTCATCGGGGCGTCGAAGGCCAACGGCTGGGCCACCGGCCAGAGGCTATTGCGCTTGGCGACGACCCGGACGTTGCGCGCGATGACGGCCGACGCCGTCGTCATGCCCCCCTCGGGGGTCTCCACGTTGGTAATGAGCTGGACGTTGACCCAGTCGCCCACGTTGATCATGCCACCCGCGCAGTGGGCCTTGGGAAGGGCCACGTTGATGGCGTTCATCCCCGGGGCTAGCCGATCCTTGATCGTCAGCGGCGCCGCCATGTCTTCCAGGAAGTCCTTCCGCAGGGCGGCATCGGCGGGGATATTCACCTTGGCAAAGCGGCGGACGGCCGCCTGGGTCATGGCGGGTAGGAGTTCGCCCTTGCGAAAAGCTTCCATTTCCTCCGGCATGATGGGGCGGAGCCGCACGTCGGCGGCCTGCAGGCAAGTCCCCTCGAACAGATTGGCGGCCGCCGCCAGCACCATGGGGGGCGGCACTTCCTTCTTCGGTTCGGCCCGGGACAACAGCCCCGACGCCTTGGCACCGACCGCCACACCCAGCCCGAGCAACACGGCCACGATCAGGGCGAACATCGTACTGGCACGCATGGCAACCTCGCTCGTATCTTCCTTGAAGGTGAAACCGACCGGCGAGACGGACCCAGGCTATTCCCGTCGCATGACGGTGCGGCCCACCAATTCATCCTGTTTGATGGAGACGCCGATAAACCGCAACAAATCGGGGACCGCATGATGGGCGGGCAGCCGCACCCAGGCCGCCACCGTCTCCCCGGTGGCCACACAGTGGCCCGGCAGCAGCGGCACCCCTTCCTCGGTCGTGAGCAGTACGTCGGCCGAGCCAAGCCGGCCCGGTCCCAGCACGCGCCGGGCCAAATCGGTCGCTTCCTCCGCGGTTCCGCCCACGGCGGCGACGCGGCAGGCCTCCCGGCTCGCCGCCACCAGTTGCTGGCGGGCGTGCAGCAGCATGCCGAATTCCACCGCTGCCAAGACCACCACGAGCAGGATCGGCAGCAGCAGAAGCAGTTCTAAGAGCAGGTAACCCGAGCGCCGGCGGCGGCGCTGTTTAGCAGATGAGCGCGTCATCGTTGCCCTCCATGGCGTACGGCACGCAACCAGCGTGCATCCACGCTGGGATCGGAGCGTCGGCTCCGCCGACCCTCCCGGTTGACGATCCCAGGTGCGGGGGAAGTTTAACTCAAGCTGGGAAATGGGCCAAGGCCAAGTCGGCTATTTCCGGGTGCCGCGGGGGCTGCCCCTATCCCGGTGGCGGCCAGGGGGGTGGAAACTGGCCCGCGACGTAGGCTCGGGCCAATTCCGCATAATGGGCGTTGATCCAGGCGGTGCGGGCCACTTCTTCGTCCGTCACCGCACGCACCACCTTCCCCGGGATGCCCATGACCACGCTCCGGGGCGGGATCACCTTGCCCTCGGTGACGATCGAGCCGGCTGCGATGATGCATTCCTCCCCCACGACGGAGCCGCCCAGCAGCCGCGAGCCGATCCCGATCAGCGACCGCCGTCCCACGCGGACGCCGTGCAGCATGACCAGATGGCCCACGACCACTTCCTCCTCGATTACTTGCGGGGCGTCGGTGTCGGCGTGGACGATGCAGCCGTCCTGGAGGTTGACGCGCCGGCCCAGGGTCAAGCGGGCCACGTCGCCGCGGAGCACACAGCCCGGCCAGATGTTCACCTCGGGCCCCAGGACCACATCGCCGACGACGACCGCATTCTCGGCCACGTAGAAGTCGCGGATGGCTCGCATCATGGCTCGGCTCCCTGAAGGTTGTCGTGGATGTCGCCACGGCGACATCGTAGATCATACGAGAGCGGCCCAACGGTGCGGCCGCCTTCCACGCGGAGTCTTTCATGTCGGCCACCTGGCAGCCTCTTCTCGATCTCGTGGCCTCTTGCCGCCGGCTCGTGCTCACCACGCACATGCGGCCCGACGGAGACGGCCTGGGTTCGATGAAGGCTCTGGCCTTGGCCCTGGCCAGCCTCGGCAAGGAGACTCGCCTGGTCATCCCGACCCATATGCCCGAACGCTACGCCTTCCTCGACCCCGAGGGGCAGTTCGTCCACTTCGACCGTCGACCTGACGGCTTCCTCGACGGGGTTGACGGCCTGATCGTCATGGACACCGGCACCTGGAACCAGCTTGGCCCCTTTGCCGACTGGGTGCGTTCCGCCCCCGTGCCGCGTCTGGTCATCGACCATCATCTGACCCAGGACGATCTGGGCGGCCCACGGATCGTGGATACCTCGGCGGAAGCGACGGGCCGCATGGCCTACGAGGCGATCGCTGCCCTGGGCGTGGCGTTGTCGCCGGCTGCCGCGACGGCCTTGTTCGTGGCCGTGGCCATGGACACCGGCTGGTTTCGCCATTCGAACACCACGGCCCGGACGCATGAACTCGCCGCCGCCCTGGTGGCTGCCGGGGCCACGCCCGATCTGCTTTATCAACAACTCTTCGAGCAAAGCAGCCTGGCCCGGCTCAAGCTCACGGGCAAGGTGCTCGACCGGCTGAGCGTGACGGCGAGCGGCCTCGTCGCCGTCAGCCAGGTGCGGCTGACCGATTACGTTCAGACCGGTGCCCTGCCTCCCGATAGCGAGGACCTGGTCAACTTCACTCTGGCGGTCAAGGACGTGAAGGTGGGCATTTTGCTGCTGGAGCAGCCGGCGGGCGGCGTGAAGGTCAGTCTCCGGTCGCGGTGCAAACTGAACGTCGGCCGACTGGCGGAGCAGTTCGGCGGGGGCGGCCATGCCGCGGCAGCCGGGGCCATCGTCCATGCCCCCATCGAGGAAGTGGAACAGCGGCTGCTTCTCAAGATTCTGCCCGAGCTGGAGCCCTAGCCCGGCATGCGACCCCCACGGCTCCTGCGCACCTGGGAAACCGGACTGCCGGCGGCCCTGCTGGCCACCACGGCGGCCGCCCATGCCGCCACACCCCATTGGCTCACGGCCACTCTGACCCTGGTCGGCCCCGCTCTGGGACTGACCCTGGCCATCTTCCTCCTCCGCCGCCGGCCGGGCCAGACGCGACCCCGCTCGCTGCTTCAGACTTGCGCCTTGCTCCTGGATCGGCCACGCGTTCCCCGCTGGGCCCTGGCGGCGGGGCTGCTGCCGGCCCCGGCCTGGGGCGGCAGTCAGGCGTGGCCGTTCGCCTTGCCCCTCGCCGGTCTGGCCTTGAGCCTGCTCGTGCTTCCAGGACTCCTGACACTCGTGCCGTCCCGAACAGGGCGGGGTCTGGCTGCATTGGTCGTGGTGGTCGGCCTTACCGCCGCCGCCGTTCCACTGCTCAATATCCAACTCGAATCTTCGCTCTGGCTGACGGCCCTCCAGTTGGCCATCAGTTCGCTCTGGGCGGGCTGCCTGCTCCTCGTCAAGGACCCAATGCTGGAAGGCGAAGTCGAGCTGGCCCTGACCTCGGTCTTGCTGGGAGCAGCCCTCTGTGTCGAACTGCCGCCAGCCGCCCGACCCGCCGCTCTGGCTCTGCCCGTGATACTTTTCCTGGTGATCCAGCGCTGGCTGCTCCGGCCCCTGCAGGCGCTGCAGCTCACCCTGGCCGCCCTGGGCCGTCACCAGCATGGGCAGCCCAGGGAAGCCCTTCTTTTGCTGCGGTCCGCCGCGGACGTTCAGCCGGAGAGCCCCTGGGTGCGGGAAACCTACTGGCAGGTGCAGCGGGGACTGGAGCCGAGCCAACTGCAGGCCGATGCCGAGCTACGCCAACTCGTCGACCCGCGGCTTTGCCTGGAACGCGCGGAAGCGATCCTGCTCCGCCGCCCGCCGCCCACGACGCACCAGCTCGAAGAGCCCCAGGGGCTGTTGGCCCTGGTCGCCGCCCGGGCCCCCCAGCGTCGGCCGGAAGCCCATTATGGGCAGACGGTGGCGGACCTCCACTCGGGACGAGCCGATCTGCCCGCCCCCCGGCTGCGGGAGCTACTGGACGAACGGAGCGCGGCACCGGAGGAGCGGGCCAGCCGCGCTGTGGTGCTAGTCCGGGCCTGGGAGCTAGCCCTGTGGCTGCATCCGCGAATGGCCGAGCAGGTCGGCGAACCGCTGCTGTCCGAGGGGCGACGCTTCGACGCGCTCGCGGCGGCCGAGGAAGCACTCCAGCGTCAGCCCGGCGACCCAATCGCCTTCCAGATCAAGCAGCGCCTCTACCCCAGCGTGACGCGAGCGGAGTATGACCAGGAGGTCGGAGGCCAGCCGGCCGTCTCAGCCAGCCGCTTTGACCATGCCTTTTGCTTGGAGATCGGCCGCAGCCTGCTCGCCGACCCCGTCCGCTGGCGACGGGGGATCGAGTTGATCGAGATCGGGGCCAGGGGCCTTCCGGCCGAGGCACCCGGGCTGCTAGAAGCCGCCTGGCAGCAGGCGGCCCAGCACGGCGACCGGGAGCTAGCCCACCGACTGGCCGATGCGAGCAAGACGGCAGGACAACAGCACGGGCCAGGCCAGCTTAGCGAGACGGCCCGCGGCAGCTACTTCGCAGCCATCAGGTTCCTGGCCGAGGAGGCGCTGGCACGGGACGACAAGCCGACCGCCATCGCCCACTTGCGGCTCTATGCCGAATCGCCGCAGGCCGGTGTCGACACGGTTCGGCGCTTGGCGGAACTGTGCGAGCAGGAAGGCGACATTATCGGCACGCTCATCGCCAACGCCCAATGTCTCGTTTACGACGCTCGTCAGCCTGCCTTCCTGACCCTGCGCGACCGCAGCTACTTCTCGCTGACGCCCGACGCACTCCGTGAGCACTGGGAGCGCGTACGGCCTGCTTTCGATCCGAATTACTGCGTTAATCGGGCCCGGGAGTTGCTCGACGTGGCTGGCAGTGGCCCGCCCCAGGCCGACTGGGCAGCACGACTCGCCCGGCTCGTCCTGGTTCCAGAGCCCAAGCATGTCTCCGCCTTGGTTCAACTGGGCCGAGCCGAGTTGCGGCTGGGTCGGGCCCCAGAGGGACTCGCCGTCCTGACGGACGCCCACCGGCTGGGTTCCGAGCCGGACGCCGTCGGTCTCGACCAGGAAGACTGGTATCTGGCGTGCCGGCTGCTCGGGGACCACCACCTGGAAGCTGGCCAAGCCGCCGAGGCGATCAACTACTTCACGGCCTACCGTCAATCGAGCCGCAGCGGTGCCGATACGCTCTTCAAGTTGGCCAAGGCCCACGAGCAGGTCGGCAATCTCAAGCAGGCCCGAACCTGCTATGAGCACGTGGCCTACTACAACCATCCGCTGGCGAGCGAAGCCAAGGCAGCTCTGGCCCGGCTCAAGGCGTCGTAACCCACCTGGTATACTGAGCAGTGTTTGCCCTCTTCCAGGCAGCAAAGGCGGGATGCGGATGAAGGCTTGGCTTCGGCGACTGGCACAAAGCACCCCCTTCCAGCCGCTCTGGCGTGGGCTGACCCACCTGGCGGTGCGGGGTCTGCGGGACGGTGTGCCGCCCGAACATTTCCCCAGCCTTATGCGTGACCATCGCATCCTGCTGAGCAAGCTCGGCTTCGGCTGGGGATCCCACGTGGAGCAGAGCGGCGAGTCAGCCGCCCTCGAGCGGGCCCGCAACGCCATGGTCGAGACGCCCGTGCTCTTCGACGTGGGCGCCAATCAAGGAAGCTTCACTCGGCTCTTCCTGCAACACTATCCCCAGGCCCGCACCTACAGCTTCGAACCCGCCGCCGCCACATTCGCGCTGCTCCAGAAGAATCTCTCCGACGCACCCGGGGCCCGGCTCTTCCCCTTCGGCCTGTCGAGTTCGGCCCACTCGGTGCCGCTCTATTCCGATGCGGCCGGCTCCGGCCTCGCTTCCGTCTACCAGCGGCAGACGCAAGCCGGGGCCCTGGAGCCGCGGGAGACGATCGAACTACGCCGGCTCGACGACGTCTGCGCCGCCGAGCAGGTGGATTGGATCGACTACCTGAAAATGGACGTTGAGGGGCATGAATTGGAAGTGCTGCACGGAGCCGAGCAGATGCTGGGCGCCGGGCGGGTGCGGTGTGTCCAGTGGGAATATGGCGGCTGCAATCTGGACTCGCGGGCCCTGCTCAAGGACTTCTGCGATCTGCTTCTGCCGCGCTACGAGGTCTTCATCATCCTGCCGGGCGGGCTGGTGCCAGTCGCCGCCTACGACACGGACCTGGAGAATTTCCTCACGACGAACTTCCTCGCCGTGCAACGTCGGTAGTCCAGGGCCATCGGGCTAGCCCGCGTGCTTGCGCTCTTCCTGCCATTGATTGAGACGGTTGTAGAGCGTCTTGAGGGCGATGCCGAGTTCGGCGGCAGCGGCGGGCTTATTGCCGCCATGCTTATCGAGCACTGAGAGGATGTGCTCCATCTCGATCTCACGCAGGGACCGGGCTCCGCCGGCCGTGGCTATGGGAGGCGGTGCGGGCCGGGCAAAGGGCACGGCCACGCGGGCCTTCTCTCGGACATGGTAAGGCAGACATTCCGGCGTGAGTTTGCTCCCGCCGGCGATGATGAAGGCGTGTTCCATCACGTTGGCCAGTTCGCGGACGTTGCCGGGCCAGTCATGTTCGAGCAGCGCGTCGATCGTCTCCGGAGCGAGCAGGTCGCCGCATTGTTCGACGGGCCGCCGCGCCGCCCGGGCCAGGAGATGGAGGGCCAGGTCGGGGATGTCGGGGCGGCGTTCTCGCAGCGGCGGCAAGCGAATCTCGAAGGTGTTGATGCGGAAGAAGAGGTCCTCGCGGAACTGCTCGGCCTGGATCATGTCGCGCAGGTCGCGATTGGTGGCGCAGAGAACGCGGACGTCGGCCTTGAACGGTTCGGTCTCGCCCACGCGGCGGATTTCCCGGCTCTCGAGAAAGCGAAGCAGCTTGACCTGTAGGTTTCTGCTCAGTTCACCCACCTCGTCGAGGAAGAGCGTGCCGCCGGCCGCCACCTCGAAGAGTCCCTTGTGATCGCGGTCAGCCCCGGTGAAGGCCCCCTTGCGATGGCCGAACAGTTCGCTCTCGGCCAGGTTCTCGGAGAGGGCACCGCAATTGACCGGGACGAAGGGCTTGTTGGCCCGGAGGCTCTGCTGGAAAAGGGTGCGGGCGGCCAACTCCTTGCCCGTGCCCGTCTCGCCAAGGATGAGCACGGTCGTGTCGGTCGGAGCGATGCGGGCGATGAGGCGATGAACCCCGGCCATGGCGGGCGAATCGCCGACCAGGATGCTGGGCCCCTCGGCGGCGCGGACGCGCTGGGTTAAGGCGAGGTTCTGGTGGACGAGTTCCTTCTCCCCCGCGCCCCGCCGCAGCAGCACTTCCAGTTCGGTGAGCTTGCACGGCTTGGTCAGATAGTCGAAAGCGCCGTGGCGAACGGCTTCCACCGCGGTTTCCAGGCTGGCATGGCCCGTCAGGAGGACGACCTCGGTGGCGGGATGAATCGCCTTGATCTCTTTGAGCACGTCGATGCCGGTGAGGCCGGGCATGCGAATGTCGAGCAGGGCCAGGTCGAAGGTGCTCTTTTCCAGCGCTTTGACCGCCGCCCGGCCGTCCGGGCAGACGACGACCTCATGCCCCAGCCGGGGCAGCTCGGCCCGCATGAATTCCTGCAGGGAGCGCTCGTCGTCGGCAAAGAGTATCCGCAGTCCGCTGGCCATCGTTCCTCTCGACCGGTCCGAAAAATCGTGCGGGCCGCTGCGTGGTACCGCTTCAGCCCCGTCTTGTCCACCCCGCTTGCCGACTCAGATGGCTAGGCGCTCTAGGCCGCCTGGCGGAGCGCGGTCGGCATGGGCGTCTCCTCCGGCGTCGTGGCCGTCGCCACCAGCGGCAGCCGCAACGTGAACGTGCTGCCCTGTCCGGGCCCCGCGCTATCCGCTTCGATCTCCCCACCATGCTGCGTCACAATGCGATGGCTGATCGACAGCCCCAGCCCCACTCCCTTGCCCGTGCGGCTCCGCGTGAAGAAGGGCTCGAAGATGTTCTCCAGCACCTCCGCCGACATCCCACATCCCTGGTCTCGAAACTCGATCACCGCGTGCTGGTCGGTGGCGCTGAGCCCGATGGTCAGCACCGATCCTTCTTCCATGCTTTCCAGGGCATTGACCACGAGATTGAGCACGACCGACTTCATTTCCGGCACGTTGAGTTGCAGGTGCGGCCGTTGGGCCGGAGCAAAGTCGATCCGCTTCCCCCGGTAGCTCTGCAGATGCTGGACGGTGTCGATCACGCTCTGGATCAACTCAGCGAGGTCGGCCATCTGCCGCGGCCGCTCCCCCACCCGGCTGAACTCAAGCAGCTTCTGCGTGATGTCCTTGCAGCGGAAGGCTTCCTGCTCGATCATTTGCAGGTAGTTTTCGATCATGGGCACATCGGGATCGCCGGCATGCTGCGCGAGCACGGGGCGGAGCCGCCGCTGGAGCGCCTCGGAGCAGAAGCTGATGCTGGCGAGCGGGTTGTTGATCTCATGCGCCACGCCGGCCGCCAGGTAGCCGACGCCGGCCAGCCGTTCACTGCGGATGAGCTGGCGGCTGCGGTCGTTCACCTGCCGGGCCAGGTCGCG
>CALLZJ010000097.1 GCA_937858435.1 uncultured bacterium | reverse complement strand
ATCGCCGTCACCGCGTCGCCGGCCTTCACCAACTTCATGCCGCGATTGCCCGAGCTGCGGATCATCCCGTCGAGGAACTCTTCCAGCCCCAGCCCGACCACGATGAACACATCCGCGCTGGCGATCAGCCGGGCATCGAAGGCGGTGGGTTGGTAATCATGGGGACCATGGGTGCTCAGGAGGCAAAGGACCTCGGCCTCGGGCTCGGCAATGTGAGCGGTGAAGCCATAGAGCGGTGCGACCGAGGTCGCGATCCGCAGCTTGTTCGTCCCCTTCCCGGGGTCCGGCCCGGAGGAACGACCCGAATTGCACCCGGCCGCTAGGATGGAACCTAATGCCAGGAGAAGCACCCCTGCGATCAGCCAACCACGCTTCATCGTCTCGCTCCTGGACCAATGGCTGCACAAACCTTGTTATACCAGTCTACGAGGATGGATGCCGTTCGGTTCGCTGATTCAGCCAGTTCGCCAAGGTGCCGGAGATCCACCTGTCGCCGGAGATTGCGTGCCCGACCAAGCCTGGGCATTCCAACCGACCGTGCCGACTGAATCGATTTTTCCGGCCATGCCAGAATCATGGTCGGGGCAAACCTTGCCGATAATACCCGATGTGCGACGAGCAGGGCCAGTGCCGAACGCCTGCGCCCGGAGAGACCGCCGACGGCCAAACCGGCGGACTGGGCCGCTTTCGTGAGGGATCACGCCGATGACCAAGAAGACGCTGGGATCGTTGGCCCTCTTGTTGGCTGGGCTGGACGGAGCCCATGGCCAGGAGCCCGTGGGGCCCTTCCCAGGCATGCCGACCCAAGTCGCGCCGGGAACGATGGTTCCGGGGGGCGACTGGCCGCAGACGGCGATCCCCTCTTTCGGCTGGTATGGGCGGGAAGAAGCCTGCCGCCTCCAGGATCAGGCCTGGGCCCGGTTCGACCTCCTCATGTGGTGGATCAAGCCCGGCCCGAACCCGGTCCCCTTGCTTACGACCGGCTCGATCGAAGCACCGCTGCCGGGCGTCCTCTTCCAACCCGGTACCGCGATCGTTTATGGCGGCTCCGACCTCCACTTCGGCACGGGGCTGGGCGGCCGCCTGGTCCTGGGCAGTTGGTTGGGACGCGATCGGAACCTCGGCATCGAGGGCGGCGGCTTTGCCCTTGAGCAGCGCTCCACGGGCTATAGCACCTCGACCGACGGCCGGGACGGCAACCCCTTCTTGCTTCGGCCTTTCTACAACACCCAGACCGGCCTGGAGGATGTGCAAACGATCTCCTTCCCCGGCTTCCTGGACGGTCGGTTCGCGGCCTATGCCAACTCCAAGATGTGGGGGGCCCATGCCGACGCCCTGCTCAATCTCGTTGAAACGCACCGCTACCGGATCACGGGCCTCGTCGGTTGGCAATACCTCAATCTGCGTGAAGACCTCTACATCCGCACCTCCTACGCGCCGCTGGCCCAGTTCGATGGGCTGCCCAACCCCATTGCGTTCAATGGCGGTGTGATCGACGTGCCGGGCCGGGTCGAAGTCGAGGATGGCTTCGCGGCCGACAACCAGTTCCACGGAGCCTCAGTGGGCGTCCGGGCCGAGGTGGGCTGGGGCCGCACCACGCTGTCGGCCACCACGAAACTGGGTCTGGGTGCCAACTACCAGAAGCTGCTCATCAACGGCAGCACCTCGGCGATCCCGTTCCCGGGCGCGGTGCCGGTCACGGTGCCGGGCGGCGTGCTGGCCGCCACGACGAACATGGGCAGCGACAGCCGCACGGCCTTTGCCGCTGTGCCCCAGGTCGAGCTGGCGGTCCACGTCGCACTCACGGAACGCATCACCGGGCGGGTGGGCTATTCGCTCATCTATTGGCCCAGCTTGATCCGGCCAGGCGATCAGATCGACCGCCGGGTGAATGAGACCGTGCCGCCGAGCTTCGTCGAGTTCGGGTTCCCCGTCTTCGGCACGCTGGCCCCGGGCATGCCCATCCGCACGCATGACTTCTGGGCCCACGGCGTCGACTTCTCGTTCGAGGTCCGGTTCTAGGCGAGCAAGGGCCGGCGCTGCCGAGCGCACCAACCGAATTGAACCACGCGCCGACCCCGATCACGGGGTCGGTTTCGTTTCCCGAGCCCTTCGGAGCCCGGCTGGCGGCCGAGGTCTGCGGCAAGGGGAGAATTCCCAGGCGAACGGGAAGGCTGGGCGAGAGCTGGCTCGGACGGGAGCGGGCCAAGCTGTAAAGGCCGGGAAACTTTGCCGCGAGTGACGGTCGGGAAAACTTTGCCGAACGTACTCAAGTTGCGGGCCAAAAGTGGCCGAAAACAGGTAAGGATTGCCGACCATGCCGGCTGGACGGGGTGGTGACCGGGCCGCGCGGGCAATCTGCATTCAAGAAGCGCACAACGGCCGGGAATGTCGGTGGCGCTTGCTTCATGGAGGATGCGATTCCATGAGAAGTCGGACCAAGTGGTGGGTGAAGTGGGCGTGCCTGGCATGCCTGATGGGGGCGCCTCAATCCGTGCTGGCCCAAGGCTTCTCGGTGGGGCCGCCCGCAACGGAAACGCCTCTCCCGCTTATGTGGGGGGAACGCGATGAAGGCTTCTTCTTCGCGATGGAGGCGGTCTTCATGCGGATGAACAATCCGTTGAAGAGCCAAGTCGTGGCCCAACGCGGCCTGTGGGACTGGACCGGCGAAATCCGGGGCTACGGTCCGCCGCGCGCCATCTTTGAAGACGACGATCCGACGGACGAAATTCCGCCGACGTTCGTCACGACTATCCCGAGTAGCAGCCTCGGCGTGCCGGGGCAGTTTGTGGGTTCGGGGGCCGTAGCCCTGACGACGACCGACATTGGCGGCCAGACCTTCCAGCCTGGCACGCGCATGTCGTTCGGCTATCGGCTCCGGAACGGCATCGCCATCGAGGTCAACTACATGTCCTTGACGGCGGCGCGGCGGACGGCTTCGGCCGGCGTCATTGGGCCGCCGGGGGTGGGCGTCGGTCAGGACATGGCCGACTCGTTCCTCTCCGCTCCGTTCTACAACTACTCCCCTTTCCTCTCGGGCCCGCTCCGCGACGTCATCTCGGGCGTTGACCTCTTCTTGAGCGACGGCTCGGGCGGCGCGTTTGTCTTCGTGCCCCAGGCTCCGGACGACCTGTTCTTCTTCGGCGGCTACGTGGTGCCGGCCTACGGCATCGGCAATGGCGCCGAAATCTTCGAACAGAGCTTCCGCCAGCGGTACGCCACCGGCGAACTGAACTTCCGCGTCCCGCTCTTCCAGGGTGAGGTCACCCGGACTTACTGGACCGGCGGCTTCAAGTACATCGGCATGCAGGAACGCTATCGGCTCCGGATCGTGGACTTCGGCCTGAGCGACACGAACGATGGTTCGGTCACCCAGTCCCCTGAGTTCGCGATGATCTACACGAACAAGATCACCAACCACTTCTACGGCATGATGATCGGCTGCGGCTCGGAAGCCTACCTGGGCTTGGGCTGGGCCATCAGCGTCGAAGCCAAGGTCGGTGCTCTGGCCGAACGGACCCGCGTCGTCACCGACGTGAAGCGCCAGGACGGCAACTACCAGCTCAAGCACACGTCGAACCAGATCAACGCGGCCACGAACTTCCAGGCGGGCGGCTACCTCTGGTGGTACCCGATCGAAGGCATCCAGTTGCGGGCGGGCTACGAGTACTCCGGCATCGTCGGTGCTCGCCGCTCCCCGAACCCGATCGACTTCGACCTCGGCCGGCTCCAGCCTGAAGTCAAGGCGACCTACTTCAGCTTGGACGGCTTCGTGGCTGGCGTGGCTTTCATCTTCTAACCCACCGCACACCACCCTGGTCCGACCCGTACGGGGCAGGCCGCAAGGTCTGTCCCGTACGGCCATTTGGGGCCCCGCCTTTCAGACCAAACCCCCGCCCGGACCCGCCGCGACCGACCATCCCCAAATAACCGTTTGACAACGAGCCGGGTGGCGCTTCTGATGGAGCCGTCGGCCCGGTTCCGTTTCCAGACCTCGAATCCGGACTCGCTCATGCGCAACGTTATCAGCCTCATCCTCGGCGGCGGCCGCGGCAGCCGCCTCTATCCCCTCACCCTGCACCGGTCCAAGCCGGCCGTCCCCATCGGCGGCAAGTACCGCCTCATCGACATCCCGATCAGCAACTGCCTCAACTGCGGCCTCAACCGCATCTACGTCCTGACCCAGTTCCTCTCCGCCAGCCTCCATCGCCACATCAACAACAGCTACCAGTTCGACGTCTTCGGCGGCGGCTTCGTCGAGATCCTCGCCGCCCAGCAGACCATGGAGTCCATCAACTGGTACGAAGGCACGGCCGACGCCGTTCGCCGCAATGTCAACGTCGTCCGGGAGGCCGACGTCGACGACGTGCTCATCCTGTCCGGCGACCAGCTCTATCGCATGGACTTCCAGAAAATGATCGCCACCCATCGACAGACCAATGCCGACATCAGCCTGGCCGTCATCCCCGTGACCCGCGGCGACGCCCACGCCTTCGGCATCATGCGGATCGACGACGATGGCCGCATCTACGACTTCTGCGAGAAGCCGACCGTCGATGCCGACCTGGATCGGGTCCGCACCTCCGCCGACTGGATCGAAGCCCGGGGCATCCCCGCCCGGGGCCGCCAGTACCTAGCCAGCATGGGCATCTATCTCTTCAAGAAGGACCTGCTCATCCACCTCCTGCAATCGACGCAGCTCGCCGACTTCGGCCGGCACATCTTCCCCCTCGCTTACCCCAAGTACCACTGCCAGGCCCATCTCTTCGATGGCTACTGGGAAGACGTGGGCACCGTGGCCTCCTACTACCGGGCCAGCCTCGACCTGCTCAATGACAATCCCCCTTTCGAGTTCCACTCGAACGCGGGACCGATCTACACCCGCCGCCGCTTCCTGCCCGCCTCCCGCATCCTCGGCGCGACGGTGGAGCGGGGGCTCATCAGCGACGGCTGCACGGTCCAGGCCGGGGCCACCATCGTCAACAGCCTGCTCGGCGTCCGCAGCCTGGTCGGGGCCCGCGTCACCGTCCGCGACAGCATCATCGTTGGGGCCGACAGCTTCGAGAGTGACGACCAGCGGCGGCAGAATCGGCTCGTGGGCCGGCCTGACCTGGGCATCGGCGAGGGGACCATCATCGAACGGGCCATCCTCGACAAGGACTGCCGCCTCGGCAAGAACGTCCAGATCATCAACCGCCGCGGCCTGCAAGAGCACGACGACCAGCTTTACTGCATCCGCGACGGCATCGTGGTCATCCCCAAGGGGGTCGCCATCCCCGACGGGACGATCATCTAGGTCCGAGACGGAGGAGTTGCCATGATCCGCTGCTGGCTGCTATCGCTGGCCCTCGTGGGCGCCTGGGTCTCCTGCCTCGGTGCCGATACGTTTGACCGCTACACCAATCCCGTGCTCAGCCAGGTGGAAGGAGCACCGGGCGCGGTGCGGGTCAACCGGATCACACCCGAGTTGGCCCTGCAGAACCGCTACCTCTCCGACAACGACGGGATGCTGGTCATCGCGCGAACCCAGAGCGGGCTGCATGCCAAGCTCCTGGTCAAGTTCGCCCGGCAGCGGTTCGGCGACCGCACGGTGCCGATCGCCATTCTCGACCGGGTCACCACCTACAAGGCCGGCCAGGAGCGCGTGCTCCAGTCCTACACCCCCTCCGTGCAGCTTTACGAGGGCTTCCATTTCAATCTCGAATTGGGCCAGGTCGTCCCGACTTCGGTCGATGCCGACTTGCGTTTCACCGCCCCGGGAACCGACGGCCAGCTTGAGCCCCTGGGCAAGGCGGCCCTCTTCCTGCTCACGCAACCGCTGCCCGGCACCGAGGCCCCCAAGCGGACGACCCGACCGACCCTCAGCGATGCCTTCGACCCGCAGTCGGCCAGCGGCGTCTACCGCCTGTTCGACGATGGCCGCCGCACCGCCCGGCTCACCCTCCAGGTCAGCCCCGAGGGCACCATCACCGGCGACTACGTCTCCGAGCAGACGGGTCGCAAGTACGACGTGGTCGGCAAGGTTGGCGCGGTCAAGCATCAACTGCAGTTCACGGTTCGCTTCCCGCAGTCGGAGCAGAGTTTCACGGCCTGGTCGTTCACGCGCGACGCCAGCGCCCTGGCGGGCACGGCCGTGATGCAAGGGCGTGAGTTTGGGTTCTATGCCACCCGAGTGGACGACGACTAGGCGGCCGGTGCGAGCCAGACGGGAATCGCCAAGTTCTCTTGGGTGACATTTGGGTAGCCGCAGGCTTCCCCCCGCGTCCTACCCCTGCACCGCCGCCTAATCCGGCAGCGTCGCCGGC
>CALLZJ010000096.1 GCA_937858435.1 uncultured bacterium | reverse complement strand
CGGCATCATCGGCGTGGGGGGCACGATTCTCGGCTCATCACGCAAGAACCCCTTCCGCAACCCGGCCGACGTGGGCCGGTGCCTGGAGACGTTCCGGCGGCACGACCTCCAGGCCCTGGTGGCCATTGGCGGCGAGGATACGCTCGGCGTGGCCCACAAGCTCTGGGAGAAGGAGCGTTTCCCCGTGGTCGGCGTGCCCAAGACCATCGACAACGATCTCTCCGCCACGGACTTCACATTCGGGTTCGATACAGCGATCAACATCGTGACCGAGGCCGTCGATCGCCTTAGGACCACGGCCGAATCGCACCGCCGCATCATCGTGGTTGAGACGATGGGTCGGCACGCCGGCTGGATCGCTTGTCTGTCGGGCATAGCGGTGGCCGCGGACTACATCCTCATTCCCGAAGTGCCCATCCAGATCGACCACGTGGCGCGGATCGTCTTGCAGCGTCGGTCCGAGGGCAAGCTCTACTCCATCATTGTCGTGAGCGAAGGGGCCCAGTTCCCCGAGAGCGGCGTGGTCACGGCCGACGCCGACATGGATGAGTTCGGCCACGTCAAGCTGGGCGGCATCGGTGAGATCGTCGCCGGCATGGTTGAGAAGCGGACCGGTATCGAGACGCGCCACGTGGTCCTGGGCCACTTGCAGCGGGGAGGCAACCCCAGCGCGGCCGACCGGGTCCTGGCCACGCGGTTCGGGATCAAGGCCGCCAGCCTGGTCATGGAAGGATGCTGGGGGCAGATGGCTGCCTTGCGGGGCCAGGAGATCATCTCGGTGCCGCTGGCCGACGCCGTCGCCGCCACCAAGCGGCAGGACCTGCGCTACTATGCCGAGGCCCAGGAGTGGTTCCCCGGGGCGTAGCCGGCTTCTTTCCGATTTTTTCCAGAATCATGCACGATACCCTGGCTCGTCCCCCACTAAGGAGGGTAGAGGGCGTCCGGCGTCTGTTCGGATGGCTCGACCTGATTCTGAAAACTGGCCGCGAGCCTGTGAGGCCACCATGCAACTGACGCTTAAGAATCTGCTCCTTTACCTCGACGATGCCCTGTCGCCGCAGGATGCCGCTACCATCGGCCAAAAGATCGCGGCCAGTCCCAACGCCCAGAAGCTGATTGATGCGCTGGAGAGGCTCAAGCGGCGGCGGGCACTCTCGGCGCCCGAGATCGATCAGGCCAAGGACCCCGCCCACGATGCGAACCAAGTGGCCGCCTATCTGGACGGGCTGCTTAGCGACGAGGAGGCAACCGCCTTCGAGCGCCTCTGCCTTGAGGACGCGGAACTGCTGGCGGAAGTGGCCGCCGTTCACCAGTTGCGATCGCTGGGGCAAGGTGAGCCGGTGCTCGTGCCGCCACTGGCCCGGGATCGGCTCTATCAGCTGGTTTCGGGGCAGGAAGCTGACCCGAAGCGGTTTGCCCGGCCAGCCCAGTCGTCGTCGCCGGACCTGTCGTGGGAAGTGGATGGGCGCCCGACGGAAGACGAGGACCCCATTTTCCTCGAACCGCTCTGGTTCAAGTTCCAGAAGGGCTGGAAGGGGCGGATTGTGCCCGTGTTGGCCATGATCCTGCTTCTCTGCCTCTGCGGTGTGGTCTACCTGTCGACGCAGGGCCGGCCCGAGCCCAGCGAAGGGGGATTGGCCCAGGCTCAGCCAACCATTCCGAGGGCACCGGCCTCAGTGCCAACGGCCACCGCACCGCAGCCCGAACCGACCATGGTTGCGGCCGCCGACACAGCTCCCGAGCGGCCTGCTCCGCCGCCTCCCGCTGAGGCCACGCCGCCCACATCGACAGTGCCAACTGCACCCGCGGCGACCGCTCCCGAACCGGCAGCACCCACGGGGCCAGCGGCTCCCGAGCCGACCGCGACAAAGCCCGACGTGCCACCGCCCCCGCCCCCGCCGCCCGTTCCCAACGTGGCCGTCGGCCAGTACACGTCGGACGCGCCCGGGGACGGCATGATCCTCTGCTTCACCGCCGACAAACGCTGGATCGTGCAGCGCCCCCAGGCCCGGCTGCTCTCAGCCGAGCCGATTCTGGCCCTGCCCGGCACGCGGGCTGATTTCTTGATGTCCAACAAGATCAAGCTCACGCTCCAGGGCACGGTGCCCGGCGCGACGAGCATCAACTACTTCTTCGAGACCCAGGCAACCATCAACTACAACGACCAGGTCGACCTCGATGTGACCTTGGAACGAGGCCGGATGCAGCTCACCGGCAAGCCGGACGGCATCGCCACGATCAAGCTCCGCTACCAGGAGGAGGAATGGGAACTGCGGCTGCTGACCCCCGACACGGAGCTTGGGGTCGAGGTGACTGGCCGGGTGCCACCTGGACAGGGGGGCTGGACGCCGCACAGCCGGCTGGCCATCTTCGTCATGAAGGGGGAACTGTCGGCCAAGCGAGGTGAAACGGAGGAACGCCTGGGGGCGCGCAAAATCCTGGTCTGGGATAGTGTGCATTCCGATTCGGGGCCGGGCATGGTCGTGCCCCAAAGTGAACCGCCGGCCTGGATCGTGCGGCGGCCGACCTATCCGACCGAAGTGCGTGAAGGCCTGGCGACGCTTTACAAGCGAATCGGTGACAAGCTGAACGCCCAGGGCCAAGACATCGCCTGGCTCATCATCGCTTGCGAGGAAGCCCTGGCCAACTCACGTCGGCCCTGGGAGCAGTACCTGGCTCTGTTCGTGTTGGGTGCGCTCGATCAGCCGGCCATCCTGGTCGACGCCGTCGATCATGGCGAAAGCCCCTATGTCCGCCGGGCCGCCATCGACGCCTTGCTCCACTTCCTGGGGCGACAGCCGGGGCAGAATGAACTGCTCGTCGATGCCCTCAAGGCCCGTGGCTATGGGGCCAGCGACCGGGACACTTTCCTGCTCCTCATCCGGCGCATCGACAAGCCCGATCGGGCGGCCACCGAGCAACTGCTGAACTGGCTGGCCCACTCACGCCTGGCCATCCGCGAACTGGCCTTCTTAAACCTCATCGCTCTTTTGCCGCCGGATCGGCTTGCTGGCTACGACCCGAACGCGCCACTGGAGCAACGTGAGCGGGCCATCGCCCTGTTGCGGCAACGCCTGCTGAAGTGAGCCGGCACCGGGAGTGAAGAACACTATGCGAGGTGCCGACGGGGCTGTCCCGGCGGCACCTCTGTTGGTGTGTGCCTCTTTCGCACTTAATTCTGGCTAAACTCCAGATTGCCCGCCGCGGCCCCGCGGTTGAGCGGATCGGCCGCGAACTTGGCTCGGCACTCGCCACAGAGTTCAAAGCGGAACGACTCCCGATTCGGTGGGCTGGCGGCACCGTCCTGTTGCTGATGCTTCAGGATCTCGCTGAGTGTTTCGAGATGATCTTCGTCCAGGTCCTCATCGAGCAGGGCCTCGGATTCCTTGACCGCGCAAATCTCAATCTTGACGACGAAGGCAGCGGATTCGCCTTGGGCCAGTTCCTTACCGCAAAGGTCGCAACAAATGCGAATCATGACGCTCCGTCCCTCCTGTTGCCGCGGTTGGCCAGGACGCCGACTGCTCTGGCAGTGGCGCACGCTCCTCTACTATCCATTCGTTTCATGAATGGGGGCAACTGTCAAGTCCTATTCTTGCCGTGGAGGTCTGCTCGGCCCTTCCGCGGCAGATTCTCCTTGCGATGCGGCTCGCGCCCGCCTCCTAGTTTGCCCGTCTCCAGGCAGCCTAATTCGTGATGCCCTTGGTCAGGCGCATGAAGGCCGTTTCCAAATTGACCTCTTCCTCGCGGAGCAGCGTGAGCTTCAGCCCGGCTGCCACTAGGGTGTCGGCGACAAAGCTGGGATCGGAAATGCCCTCCTTGAGGGTGGCCACGAGCATCCCGTCGCGGGCTTCCACCTTCTCGATGTCGGACAAGCGGCTCAACTGGCGCTCAGCCTCGTCCATGTTCTCCCGCACGCGGATCTGCAGGACGGTCTGAGGTCGGACGGCTGCCAGGGCCTCGGCCACGTCGCCGTTGAATTCGAGTTTGCCGCGCTCAATGATGCCGATCTTGTTACATATGTCCGCCAATTCCGGCAGGATATGGCTCGACACCAAGATGGTCTTGCCCATGGAGCGCAGTTCCTAGATCGGAAGAGCGTCGTGTAGGGAAAGAGTGTAGATCTCGGTGGTCGC
>CALLZJ010000095.1 GCA_937858435.1 uncultured bacterium | reverse complement strand
GGTCGTGGGCCGGATCGACGTCGAACGGGCCCTGGCTGGCACCCTGGTGACCAAGCTCATCGTGCTCGAAGATGCCCGTCGCGTCCGCACCCGGCCGGTGACGGCGCATGAGCCGGCCGAACTCGACTATCTGCCCGGTGAGGATGTGTTCGAAGAAGCCCGCGACCTGGGACGCACGCTGGTCGTCTGCCGACTCGGGGCCCGAGAGCCCGACTTCGCCACGCTCCGGCCCCTGCCGGCCGGCTCGGTCTGGTCGCCCCACGCCCTGCCCCGGCCGCTCGATCCCTGGGGGCTGCCCTTGCTGCCGCCTTATCAGGGGGGCGAGGAGTGCTTGCGGGACGGCGGCGACCAGGGCCAGCCCGCCCAACATGACGATAATGGCCGGCTGCAGGGCGTCGAGCCGAGCGACACCGTGGCCGAGTATCGTCGCTCGAGCGGCCAGCGCGGCATCAGCATTTCTAACGAAGTCTGCCTGTGCGTGCCCCGCTTCCTGCTCGTCCGCCAGTTCACGCCGCTCGTGGCCGTCGAAAAGGTCGATGCCGTCCAGGCCCATGATAATATCGAAGAAGGCGTGAGGCTGACCGCCCAGCAGCGTCTCCTCCGGCAGCGTCAGGTCGACGAGCCGCGCGACCTGCGCCGGCGCCAGCAGCTTCTGGCCAACGTCACGACACGGGGGCTGGGGACCATCAGCGAGCTGGTGCCGCTGGCCGCCGTCGAGATGAACCATGCCGCCGAAGGCTACATCGGCCTCGATGAGCCGCTCCGCCTGACCGAGATCGAGAAGGCCCAGCTCAAGCGGCAACTCGAACTCGCCATCCGTCTGAGCCGCGAGGAAGGACTCACGACGCTGGGGCGCGGCGACCGGGTGGCGGTCATCGGCCGGCATGAGAATCTGGGCCAGGTCGTCGGCACGATGGAGCTGCGCGAGGCGGTTTTCATCTGCCCGCCGGGAGAGCCCGAGATTCCCGAGCAGCCCCTGTTCGTGCAGAAGTGGGCCTCGACCGACAAGGCCCAGATCGGCGACGTGGTCACCTTCTTCATTCGCTACTCGAACCTGGGCGGCAAACCGATCTCCGAGATCGCCGTCGTCGACAATCTCACCTCCCGCCTGCAGTACGTGCCCGGGACGGCCCAGTCCGACCGCGACGCGGTCTTTGTCACCCAGCAGAACGAGGTCGGCTCGCTGATCCTGCGCTGGGAGATTCGCGACCCGCTGCCCGCCGGACAGAAGGGCACGGTCCAGTTCCAGGTGAAGATCAAGTAGCCGAGGCACGTCGCTGAAGGTGTCGATCGCCTGGGCGATCCTCCGACCGCTCAGGGGCGGTGAAACGCTCCAAGCAGTGCGTCCACAACCGACCGTGCGGCCGGGTCTCCCATCTGCTAGGGTGGAAACCAGTCCTCGGACCGAGCGCTGAGGGTGCGCCCAAACCGCCCTTTTCGACCCTCATGAAACCGCACTTGGCCCCCTCTGAAACGTCGTGGCGCCCCCGTGGCGAAGCGTGGCGGAGTCTGGCGACCGCGTGGCGGCGCGTGGCGAGCCCCTGGAAAAGCGCCGGAGACGCCCTGCGAGGCCCTGGAACAGCCCCGCCCGAGCCAGTTCTCCGGCTCCCTCTTGACGTGTGGCGGTCCAACCACGACGATGGAGACGCTGACCCGGATTCACTTCGAGGTGCCCCCATGTGGCCGCCAAAGCGCATTCTGCATCCCACTGATTTCTCCAAGCACGCTTCCTACGCTTTCGACCTGGCGGAGGGCCTGGCCCGGCAGACGGGGGCGGAACTCTTCCTGCTCCATGTCATGCCGACGCCGATGGCGGTCTACGGCGATGCCATGGTGGAGCCGGCCTCGGCAGTCGACAAGGAAGCGATCGTCAAGCAGCTTCATGAGTTGAAGCCCAAAGCGCCTGGCGTGACCATCCATTACCTGACAGCGGAGGGTGACGCGGCTCCGACGATCGTGGCCGCCGCCAAGGAGCGCCAGGCCGACCTGATCGTGGTGGGCAGCCATGGCCGGCGTGGGCTCCGCCGCATCTTGCTCGGCAGTGTCGCGGAGCAGGTGCTGCGCAGCTCCCCCTGCCCGGTGCTGACGACGACCATGCCCGTTACTGAAGGTGAGACCGAGGCCTCCTAGCCCGGAGGCGGCGATGTTTCATGATCGCGCAGCCGCGGCGCGGCAGCTTCTGCCTTACCTGAAGGAGCGGCCGCTCCGGCGGCCGGTCGTGCTGGCGATCCCTCGGGGCGGGCTGGCCTTGGGCGTCGTCCTGGCCCAGGGCTTGGCGGCCGAGTTAGACGTAGTCATCGTTCGCAAAATACCCCTGCCTGGCCAACCCGAGGCGGCGATCGGTGCCGTGGCGGAAGACGGCACGGTCCACTTGCATCCCCAGGCTCGGCAGGTTGAAGGGGTGACGGCGGACTACCTGCGGCACGCCCGCGCGGTGGCCCTGCGGCGGATCGAGGAATTGCGGCGGCTCTTTCGGCAGGCGCGACCGCCGGCGGACCTCGCTGGCCGGTCGGTGATCGTCGTGGATGACGGGATCGCGACCGGGGCCACCATGCTGGCGGCCCTGATCTGGCTCCGCAGCCAGGGAGCCGAGAACGTAATTGTGGCCGTGCCGGTCGCGGCGCCGGATCGGCTGGACGAAGTCGCGGCCCATTGCGATGATGTGCTATGCCTGCGTGCGCCGGAGCAGTTCCGGGCCGTGGGCGAGTGGTATGAGGATTTTCGCCCGGTGGGGGATGAGGAAGCGGTGGCGCCCCTGGCCCCCGCCCCGAACCCGCCCCCCACGTGAGGCGCCCCCGGTGACCCCTGCCATCATAAGCGCGTTCGCGAGCCACAAGTTCCTGCATAACCTGAGCGAGCCGCTACGGATGCTGCTGGCGGCGGGCGTGCAACCGTTCCAGATCAAGGCTGGCGAGTACATCGGCCGAGAAGGCGAGGTGGCCAACGGCTTCTTCCTGGTGCAGAGCGGGCGGGTTTCGATCACGGCCAATACGCCGAACCGCGGCGAAGTGGAAATCCAGCAACTCGGAGCGGGAGAAGCCGTGGGCTGGTCCTGGCTCGTGCCACCGCACAAGTGGGAGTTCAATGCCCGGGCCATCGACGACGTGGCTGGCCTCCGCTTCGATGCCGACTGGCTCCGCAACACCTGCGAACAGAACCACGCCCTGGGCTACCAGTTCCTCAAGCAACTCGTGCAGACCCTGGCCGAACGTCTCAAGGCCACCCGCCACCAGTTGAGTCAGACGCAAGACTGACCCGACCGTCCGCTCCCGCCCACCTCGATCCGCCACTCGGAAAGGCTACCGCATGAAGAAGATCTCGATCGGCTCCTGGGCTTACGTCTTCAACCAGGAAAACGTCGCCGATTTCCATACGGTGTTGCACAAGCTCCAGGACCTGAAGTTGGACGGCGTGGAACTGGGCAGCTTTGGCATTCATCCGACGCCGAAGTCCCACCCGACTCGTGCCGCCCGCCAGGCCCTCAAGCGGGAAGTGGCCGATCATGGTCTGACTTTCTCCGGCATCGCTCCCGACCTCTGGTCGTTCAAGATTGCCAGCGCCGAAGACCCGGCCCCCTACCTGGCCGCCTTCCTGGGTTACTGTCGCTTCACGGAAGACCTCGGCATCAAGATGATCCGCATCGACACCATTGAACCGCCCGACGTGCTGACAAGCGTCGGCCCGGAGTTGGCCTTCGAGCGGGTCGTCCAAGCGTTCGACATCGCTTGCAAAATGGCCGCGGACCATGGGCTGGCGATCACCTGGGAGTTTGAGCCGGGCTTCGTGTTCAACAAGCCCTCCGAGATCGTCGCCCTGGTCGATGCGGTCCGGGGCCGAGGCCATGCGAACTTCGGCGTGCTCTTCGACGCCTGCCATGCTCACATGTGTGCCGTTGAAGGGGCGCGCCAGGTCGGCACCCGCGAAACGTTGACCGGCGGCGTCATCGAGTTGCTCCACAAGCTCCGCGGCCGCATCAATCACGTTCACCTCATCGACTGCGACGGCACGCTTAACGAGCACCAGACCAGCACCCACAATCCCTTCGGAACGGGGAAGATCGACTTTGACAAGCTCCTGCCCGAGTTGGCCAAGGCCGAGGTCCCCAACGACGACTGGTGGACCATCGACCTCTGCTTCTGGCCGGATGCCTGGAACGTGACGGCGTCGGCAATGAAGTTCCTGGATGCCCGCCGCAAGCAACTCGCGGGCTAGCCCCGGCCCCGGGATGTGGGGGACACCATGAGCACGCACCCCGCCACCTTCCTGCCGAAGGCACGCTTCGACGAACTGCTCCAGCTTCTCGATACCGCTGGCTACGAGACCATCGGCCCCACCCTCGGGAGCGAGGCGATCGTTTACGCTCCGATTCGCTCCCACCGGGACTTGCCCATCGGCTGGACGGACGAGCAGACGCCGGGCGGTTACCGGCTCCGGCGGCGCGACGATGAGGCCTGGTTCGGGTTCGCGGTAGGCCCGCACTCTTGGAAGGCGTACCTATTCCCACCCCGGCTCCGGCTCTGGCAGGCGCGCCGCGGCACGGACGGTTTCAGTGTCGAAGCCCCTGCCCCGGCCCCGAAGAAGCGGGCCTTTCTGGGTGTGCGCTCTTGCGAGTTGCATGCCATCGCCATCCAGGATCGGACCTTCTTCCGTGATGGGCAGGTCTGGGACCCCCACTACGCGGCGGCCCGTTCGCAGGCCCTGGTCCTTGCCGTGGAGTGCGAGCACCCGGCGGCCACCTGCTTCTGCGTTTCCATGGACACGGGACCGGCGGTCGACCCTCGTCGGCTACCCCTGCCCCAGAGCGTGCCTCCTGGGGCGCCGACGACCTTGGTCGATCTGGTGCTGACGGAGTTGGCCGACGGCTTCGTGGTCCGGTCGGAGAGCGACGCGGGCGCCGCCCTGGTCGAGGCCCTGAGCCTGGCCCTGGCCACTCCGGCCGCTGTGGCGGACGGGCAAGCGCGCATCACGGCGGCGGCGGGCCGCATGGGTCGGCAGGTGGAGGCCGCGGGACTACGTGATCTACTGCAGGCCAATCTCGAACATCCACGCTGGGACGTGGTGGCGGAGCGGTGCCTGGCCTGTACCAACTGCACCATGGTCTGCCCGACCTGCTTCTGCATGAGCGCGGAAGAAGTCATGGACCTCAGCCTCGAAGTCTCGGGCCGGGAGCGGGTCTGGGACTCCTGCTTCAATCCCGAGTTTGCCGCAGTGCATGGCGGTAATGCCCGGCCCAGCATCCGCGGCCGCTACCGCCAGTGGCTCACACACAAGTTCAGTTCCTGGCTCGACCAGTTCGAAGTCTCCGGATGCGTGGGCTGTGGCCGCTGCATTACCTGGTGCCCCGTGGGCATCGACGTGACGGAGGAACTGGCGGCCATCCGCGGCGGAACCGGCCCGAAGCCAACGCCTACAGCGTGAGCAGGTGCTGCAGCGGCCGGCCCGACTCGAGGGCAGTGACATTATCGAGCGTCGTGGCGGCGATGGCGTTCAGCGCTTCATGGGTCAGGAAGCCCTGGTGCGACGTGACCAGGACGTTCGGGAAAGTCAGCAGCCGGGCGAGAACATCATCCTGGAGGACCTCGCCGCTTAGGTCCTGGAAGAAGACGCCGGCCTCTTCCTCGTAGACATCCAGGGCGGCGCCGCCGATTCGGCTTTCCTTGAGCGCCTGGATCAGGGCCCGAGTGTCGATGAGCCCGCCTCGGCCGGTATTGAGGATGACCACCCTCGGCCGCATGCGACTGAGTGCATCCGCATTGATGAGGTGATGGGTCTGCGGCGTGAGCGGGCAATGGAGCGACACAACGTCCGAGGTGGCGAGTAGCTCCTCCAGCGGAACGTACTGCAAGCCGATTTGCCGGGCCAGGTCCTGGTTGGGATAGACGTCGAAGCCGAGCAGCCGGGTGCCGAAGCCAGCCATGATGCGAGCGAAGGCCACGCCGATCTGCCCGGTGCCGACGACGCCAACGGTGCTGCCATGGACGTTGAAGCCCACCAGCCCATCGAGAGAGAAGTTGCTCTCCCGCACCCGATTGAAGGCGCGGTGAATCTTGCGATTGAGCGTGAGCAACAGGGCGACGGCGTGCTCGGCGACGGCTTCCGGCGAGTAGGCCGGCACCCGCACCACGGGAATCTGCAGGCGGTGGGCGGCGGCCACGTCCACGTGATTCCAGCCGGCGCAGCGCAGGGCCAGGAGCTGGACGCCGTTCCGCTTCAATTCTTCGAGCGCCGCCGCATCGACTACGTCATTGACGAAGGAGACCACCACGGGGCAGCCCTGGGCGAGGACGGCCGTCCGGGCCGTGAGGCGTTCTTCGAAGAACACCAGTTCGTGGCCGCGCTGGGCATTCGCGGCCGTGAAGCCCTGCCGATCGTACTGCCGGGTGTCGAACAGTGCCACTTTCATTGAAGGTCCTCTTTCCGGACGTACCCGAGCGGCGGAGCCAGCGCCTTCACGTGGGTCCCCGTGCGTGTTATTCTGAAAGCGACCCCTGGAGCTTCTGCGATGACGACGACGCCCGCCGTGCTCGCTTCCCATCCCTTTCTCGCGGCCTTGCCCGGCACCTGGGCCGAGCACCTCGCCGCCGGGGCCACCTTGATGCCGCTCCAGCCCGACGCCTATCTGGCCCGGGAAGGTGAAGCGGCTGAGTCTTTCTACTTGATCCGCTCGGGCCGGGTAGCGATTGAACTGCAGCATCCGCTCCGCGGCACCGTTCCGGTCCAGACTGTCGGCCCGGGTGAAGTCGTCGGTTGGTCCTGGCTCATCCCGCCCCACACCTGGCAGTTCGATGCTCGAGTGGTCACGGCCGGCGAAGCGCTGGCGTTCGAAGCCGTCTGGCTCCGCGCCCAACTCGACGCCCACCCCGACGTGGCCGTCCCGGCGCTCAAGGAGATGCTGCACGTCCTCGCCGGCCGACTCGCGGCCACCCGTCTCCACTGCCTGGACCTCTATCGATGACCGCGCCGCCGACCTCGCCCGCTACCCCTGTCTGGTCGCAACCGCTGGCACCGACCGTGGTCGCCGTCCGCCAGCGCCGGGTGGAAACAGCCGACACTTTCACGCTCGTCCTCGACCCGCCTCGGCCCGGCTTCGCCTTCCAGCCCGGCCAGTTCAACATCCTCTACACCTTTGGCGTGGGGGAAGTGCCCATCTCCTTCAGCGGCGATGCCGAGGATGCCAGCCAGATCGTCCACACGATCCGGGCCGTCGGCTCGGTGACCCATGCCCTCGCGCGTCTGGAGCCCGGTGCTCGCCTCGGCGTGCGGGGCCCTTATGGCACAGCCTGGCCCATGGCCGAGCTTCTCGGCCGCGACGTCCTGCTCATCACCGGCGGGCTGGGCAACGCCCCGCTGCGACCGGTGGCCCTGCACATCCTGAAACATCGCCAACGCTATGGCCAGTTCACTTGGCTTCATGGGGCCCGCTCCCCCAGCAACCTGGTCTTCGCCGCTGAGTATGACGAGTGGCAACAACGGCCCGATGCCGAAGTGTTGCTCACGGTCGATCAGGCCGAGCCCGGCTGGACGGGGCACGTTGGACTGGTGACGAGTCTGCTGCAGAACGTGCGGATCGACCCGGCTCGCACCGTGGCACTCCTCTGTGGTCCGGAGATCATGATGCGCTTCACGCAGCGGGAACTGGCACGGCGGGGCGTCCCCGAGCAGCAGGTCTACGTCTCCCTCGAGCGCAACATGCAGTGCGCGGTGGCGCTGTGCGGCCATTGCCAGTTGGGACCGAGCTTCGTCTGTCTCAATGGAGCGGTCTATCGGTTCGACCAGATTCGCGCCCACTTGCTCACCCCCGAGGCCTAGGGCATGGCCCGTGGGCGTGGGTCGAAAGGTCGGGAGAAGATGCCATGACTGGAACAGCGGAAGCAGGACGAGCCAGGCCCCCGCGGCTGGGCGTGTTCAAGTTCGCCTCTTGTGACGGCTGCCAACTCAGCCTGCTCGACTGCGAGGATGAACTGCTCGCCCTGTCCGAGGCGGTGCAGATCGCCTACTTCCTGGAAGCCACGCGGCAGCCGCTGGCGGGCCAGTTCGACGTCGCTCTGGTCGAAGGGTCGATCAGCGCTCCGGAACAGCTCGAACAGATTCGGGACGTGCGGCAGCGGAGCCGCTACCTCGTGGCGATCGGCGCCTGTGCCACGGCGGGAGGCATCCAGGCTCTGCGGAACGGCGCGGACGTGGCCGATTTCCTGAGCCTGGTTTATGCCCGACCCGACTTCATCCAAACGCTCGCAGACTCGACGCCGATCTCGGCCCACGTGGCGGTCGACTTCGAACTGCGGGGCTGCCCCATCGACAAGAAGCAACTGGTGGAGTTGCTGCTGGCCTTGCTGGCTGGACGCCGTCCACGGGTGCCGAATCATGCCGTCTGCCTGGAGTGCAAGCGGGCTGGGTACGTCTGCGTGATGGTGACCCAGGGGACGCCCTGCCTGGGACCGATCACTCACGCCGGCTGCGGTGCGCTTTGTCCCGGCTATGATCGCGGCTGCTACGGCTGCTTCGGGCCCGCCGCCCGCCCCAACGTCACCAGCCTCCAAGCCCAGTTCGCCCGGACCGGCATGGCACCGGACACCTTTCAGCGCTTGCTTGGGACGTTCAACGTGGCGGCGCCGGCATTTGCCGCCGCTCGGCAAGCGCTGCCGATCGTGTCACCCTGATCACCGTCTTGACGACCCGGTCCGCTTCCATCTCCATTGCTCAACGCTCGGGGTCGAGTTTGCCATGACTGCCACGACACGGACGATTCAGGTCGACGCCCTAGCCCGGGTGGAAGGCGAGGGAGCACTGACGCTGCGGCTGCGCGACGGCATCGTGGAAGCGGCCGAACTCCGCATCTATGAACCACCCCGCTTCTACGAGGCCTTCCTGCGCGGCCGGGACGCCGCCGAGACTCCCGACATCACGGCCCGCATCTGCGGCATCTGCCCCGTCGCCTACCAGATGTCCGCGGTCCATGCCGTCGAACGCATCTATGGCCTGACCATGACCCCAACCCTGCGGGTGCTGCGGCGGCTCATCTACTGCGGCGAGTGGATCGAAAGCCACGTCCTGCATGTCTTCTTGCTCCACGCACCGGACTTCGTTGGCCAGCCCGGAGCGCTCGAGATGGCCCGAGCCCGACCGGAATGGGCGAGCCTGGTTAAGACGGGCCTGCGGATCAAGAAGGCGGGCAACAGCATCGTGCGGGCCGTGGGCGGTCGGGAGGTCCATCCGATCAACGTCAAGGTCGGGGGCTTCTACCGCCTGCCACGTCGGACCGAACTGGCGGCCCTCGTTCCAGAGTTGACCTGGGCCGAGCAAGCCGTCCGGGACTGCCTCGACTGGTCGACGACGCTCGACTATCCCGAAGGGGATGGGGCTTATGACTTCGTTGCGCTCCGCCATCCAGACGAGTATCCGATGAACGAGGGCCGGCTCGTCTCCACCTCCGGGCTCGACGCGGACGTGACCGAGTTCGATCAGCACTTTGCCGAGCAACAGGTACCCCATTCGAACGCCCTCCAGGCACGCAAGCGCCAGGACGGTGGGACCTACTTTGTGGGTCCGCTTGCGCGCTGGAACCTCAACCACGATCGGCTGCCCGCGGCGATTCAGGCGGCGGCTCGGGCCGTGGGACTGGCACCGCCCGTGCTCAATCCGTTTCGCAGCCTGGGGGTCCGTTTGCTTGAAGTGCTGTATGCCTTTGGCGAAGCTCTGCGACTGATCGCCGCCTATGAGCCCGAGGGCCCTGCCAGCCTGCCAGTCGAGCCGCGTGCCGGGACGGGCCACGCCGCCACCGAGGCGCCACGTGGTTTGCTTTACCATCGCTACGCGACCGACGCGGCCGGCCACATTCTGGATGCGGTCATTGTGCCGCCCACCAGCCAGAACCAGGCCCAGATCGAAGACGACCTGCGGCGCCTGGCTCCAACCTTCGTCGATCTGCCCGAAGAGCAAGCGACCTGGCGGGCGGAGATGCTCATCCGCAACTATGACCCTTGCATTAGCTGTGCGACTCACTTCCTCCGGCTCAAGGTGGAACGATCATGAGGTGGGTTCGGCCGATCCGCCTGGCGGGACTGGGCAGCCACCAGGATGCGGACGGGCTGGGCTGGCGCGTGGTCGCTCGGCTGCAAGAGCGGCTGGGGTCGAATGCCGACGTGGCGGCGAATGCCCTGGCTGGGCCGGCTGGCCTCTTGGATATGCTCGATGGAACGGGTACGCTGGTGATTGTCGACGCCGTGCAGTCGGGCGCGCCCGTGGGGACGCTGCATCGTTGGCGTTGGCCAGGACCGGAGTTCGTGCAGTGGGGCGGAACTTCGACACACGGGCTGGGACTGATGGAAGTCCTGCCCCTGGCCGCGACCTTGGGCCTCTTGCCGCCCGTGGTCGAAGTGTGGGGAGTGGAGGTGGCGGCCGAGCCGGTGCCCAAGGCGGTCGCAGCCGCCGCCGAGGTCGCCCTCGTCGAGGAGTTGTTAGCAACCAGCACGCAGGAGATGCACGATGTTCAAGACCATTCTCGTTCCCGTTGACCTGACGGATCGGCACGGCCCGGCCGTCGATCGGGCCGTGGAACTGGCCAAGGCCAGCGGGGGCAAGGTCATCCTGGCCCACGTCATCGAGACCATTGCGGGCCTCAAGGAAGACCCCGAGGATCGCCACTTCTACGACCGGCTGGAACGAACCTCCCGGCAACATCTCGAACAGATTGGCGCGACGGTCGAGGGACGCGGCACGACCTGGCAGATGGAGCTGCGCTTTGGCCCCGTCGCCCGGCAGGTGATGGAGCTAGCCCAGGAGTTTGGTGCCGACCTGATCGTCGTGACCACGCCGCGGCTGAATCCCTCCAATCCGACCACGGGAGTGGCGAGTCTGAGTTGGAAGATCTCGCTGCTCGCCCCCTGCCCGGTGCTGCTGGTCAAGTAGCCGTGAGTTGACGCCGTCGTTCTCGCACCGCGGAGGCTTCGATGCCTGACGCCGCCTCCTTGCGTCCGTTGTTCGAGCCCCGGGCCGTGGCGGTCGTGGGTGCTTCGCGCTCCCCGGGCAACATCGGGCACCGGGTCCTGGCGGCGCCCCTCGACGCCCACTTTCAAGGGCCGGTCTATCCCGTCAATCCGCGGGCCTCCGTGGTCCGCTGCCTGCGGGCTTATCCGTCGGTGCGAGCGCTGCCGGAGCCGGTCGACCTGGCGATTGTGTGTGCCCCGCGCGACAGCGTGGCAGACGTGGTCGGCGACTGTGCGGCCGCGGGGGTCAAGGCCCTAGTCGTCATCACGGCTGGCTTCGCGGAGATCGGGTCGGCCGGTGAGAGGCTGCAGGCGGAACTGCTGGCCGCCGTGCGTGGAGCCAACATGCGCATGGTCGGCCCAAACTGCTTTGGGCTGCTCAACACGGCCAAGGCGTTTCAGCTCAATGCCACCTTCGCGCCGATCAACCCGCCCGGCGGGACCGTCTCGATGGCCTCGCAAAGCGGCGCGTTGGGGCTCGCCATCCTGGCCACGGCTCGGCATCGTGGCGTCGGTATCGCCCAGTTCGTCAGCGTCGGCAATCAGGCCGACGTCACCAGCACCGACCTCCTCGAATACTGGGAGAACGCCCCTGGCACGGAGGTGATCCTCCTTTACGTCGAGTCCTTCGGCGATCCACGCCGCTTTGCTCGGATCGCCCGCCGGGTCTCACGCCGCAAACCGATCGTAGCTCTCAAGAGCGGCCGCAGCGGCGCGGGGGCCCGGGCCGCTGGCTCCCACACCGCCGCCCTGGCGGCCAGCGACGTGGCCGTCGAAGCCCTGTGCCGGCAGACCGGCATCATCCGGGCCGAGCGCCTGGAGGAGATGTTCGATCTGGCGGCAGCCCTTTCCACGCAGCCCCTGCCTCGGGGCCGGCGCGTCGGCATCATCACCAACGCCGGCGGCCCCGCCATCCTCGCCGCCGATGCCTGTGAAGCCGCTGGCCTCGTGCTCCCTGAGCTCTCGCCGGCGGTCCAGCAGCAAGTGGCCGAGTATCTCCCGCCCACGGCCAGTGTTTGCAACCCAATCGACATGATCGCCTCGGCTGATGCCAATCAGTATCGCCGCACCGTCGAAGCGGTCCTGCGGAGCGGCGAGGTCGACGCCCTCATTGTCATTTGCATCCCCATCGGCTTCTCGGACCTGTGCGAAGTGGCCAGCGCGGTGGAGGCAGCCCGGACGGCGGCCACCGACGCTCCGCCCATGCCCCTGTGTGCGATCTGGATGACGGAAGACGCCGAGCCGCCCGGTCCCTCCGGGCAGCCGATCCCCGTCTTCCACTACCCCGAAGCAGCGGCCCAGGTGCTTGGTCGGTTGGCCGACTATGCCGAATGGCGTGGACAGCCCGTGGGCAGCGCGGCACCCGTCGCGGCACTGGACGCCGCGGCCGTGCAAGCGATCTGCGACCGGTCCGTGGCGGAAACGGGCGGCGGCTGGCTATCGGCGGTGGCCACGCGGCGGCTGCTCGCGGCCGCTGGCTTCTCCCTTCTGCCCGGCGGCATCGCCCTCGACGCGGACCAGGCCGTGGCCCTGGCGGAGGAAGTGGGCTACCCCGTGGCCATCAAACTGGCCTCACGGATCATCCTGCACAAGACGGAAGTGGGCGGCGTGCAGTTGAACCTGAGCGGACCCGAGCCGGTGCGGACTGCCTTCCGCAAGATCGCCCAGGAACTCCACGACCGCGGCCAGGCCGAGGCGCTGGAGGGCGTGATCGTCCAGCCGATGATGTCGAGCGGCGTTGAACTGATGGTGGGCATGACCCACGATCGCCTCTTCGGACCGCTCATCGCCTTCGGGCTGGGCGGCATCCACGTCGAGATTCTCAAGGACGTCTGCTTCCGCATCACGCCCCTGACCGAGCCTGACGTCCAGGCCATGGTCCGTGGCATCAAGGGCTATCGGCTGCTTGAGGGCTACCGGGGCCATCCGTCGGCCGACGTGCCCGCTGTGACGGCGCTGCTACTGCGGCTCTCGCAACTGGTCGAAGCCGTGCCCGCGATCGAGGAGGTGGACTTCAATCCCGTGATGGCCCTGCCGCCGGGCCACGGCTGCCGCATCATCGACGCCCGCATCCGGGTCGCCGCTCGGTAGGTGAAGCACGCGCAGGTCGGCGAATGGTCAGGCGGCCGCCAGCGCGGTCTGAGCCATCTGGGCCTCGATGAGATAGGCCTGGTCGGCATAAGAGAGACGAGAGCGCCAGGAGGCGAAGCCGGCAGCCGCGAGCCGCCGGGTGATCTGGTCCAGGGGCAGGAAGTGGAAGCGGCCGCGAGCAGCCTCCTGCTTAAGCCACTTCCCATACCGCTGCATGCGCCACACGTTGCCCAGCGTCCGCTTGGGATGCCGGAGCTTAAACCCCGAGCCCAGACTCTTCCAAACGATCCGCCAGAAGCGGGGGTTGGGCACGTTCACGGAGAAAACGAGTCGACCCGTGGGCCGGAGCACCCGGACGCATTCGCGGAACAACTGGTTGTAAGCGGCATCGGTGTAGCGGCCGGTCGCGTCGCGCGATTCGGCATAGGACATGGCCAGGCCAGAGACGATGCCGTCGAAGCTGGCGTCTGGCAGTTCGGGTAGGCCTTGGCTGAAGTTGCCGACCTGGAACGTGATCTGGCCAATGCGCGGCGCGGGACTCATGCGGCGAATCCGGCGCGCGAGGGCCAGGGCGTTGGCCTCGGCACAATCCTGGGCCACGATCTGACTGACTTGCCCCTGACTGGCCCGCCAGAGCCCCGCCGTCAGGTAGCCGCCGCCGCATCCCAGGTCCAGCCAGCGTTCCCCCGCCTTGGGCGCGGCCCAGGCCAGGGTGTCCGCCAGCAGTTGCTGATAGGGGCGAGCCTTGTGCTGGTCCCAGAAGGCCTCGGCACACTCGTCGGTAAGCCAGTAGTTCTCGTCCATCAGCGGACCTCGCCCGAGGAGAGAGGGATCACTTCCGGCAGAGGAAAGGCATGCCGGTCGGTGGATTTCGGCTGGGCCAACTGCTTGAGTTCGTCCAGGATGTCTTCGTTGAGGAGTTGCTCCAACGTCGCCAAAGCCCGGGCGACGGTGGCTCCGTCGAGGACTCGGTGGTCATAAACCAGCCGCACGTCCAGGCCGCCGTCCTGGTCCATCGTTCCGTAGTTCAGCGTGCAAGTGAGCGGCGAAAGCGGATGCAGGGAAGCAGCGCCGAGGCTGGCATAGGAACTGAAGCCGAACGTGCCGAGCCGCTTGGCCCGCTTGAAGCCGCTCCATTCGAGCGACTGCCACCAGAGGAAGCGGCGCACCCAGGTCGGCCAGCGGGCGATGTCCAGGGCTCGGCGAAACAGACCGATCTCGTTGAGCGGTGCTTCCTTGCACCGCCGGAGGTGGTCGTCGATCTGCCGCAAGGACTGCGTCTCGGGGCCATGGACATGGGCGAAGAAGACGGCCGGCTCCCCTTCATAGTCGCGTTCGATGGCCACCGAGGCGATGGAATGGGGATGCTGGTAAAGCCGCTGCGTGGGCCAACTCAGCAGGCAGCGGCGGAGGACAGGCCAGGCCACCGCCGTCAGCCCGAAGGCCTTGAGGAAGCAGGCCGGCCAACTAATTCGGGGCTCGACACGGTCGCGCAGCGCCGCCAGGGCCCCGAGTTGGAACCGCCGCTCCACGGGCACTGTCGGCACCTTCTTGGCAAAATGGACCAGGTCGCCGATCCAGCGGCGGGGCAGCGATAGAGACAGCGTCTGACCGGCGGTTTCGGGCATTCCATGCCTCGGAAGTCGCGTCCTGCTTGAGTGGGCGGAGTCGAAACGGTATCATGCGAGAACCGTGGAAAAAAGGCAACCTCAAGTCGCATAAAGTCGCAAACCCGTGCCCGAAACCATCTTGATCGTCGACGACGAGGATTCGGTCCGCCAGACCTTCGAAGAATGGCTCGCCCATTGCCCCGACGTCGTCGTCCGCGCCGCGGCCGATGCCGCTTCGGCCCTCAAGATTGCCAGCCAGACGCCGATCGACTTGGCCATCCTCGACTGGAACCTCGGGTCGGGCCAGAACGGCCTCGAACTCCTCGAAGACCTGCACGTCTTCCAGCCTGAAGTAACGGCCATGCTCGTCACTGGCTATGCTCACCAGGCCACTCCCCTCCAGGCCCTGCGGATGGGCGTGCGCGACTACCTGGAAAAAGGCGCTCAACTCACCCGAACGACCTTCCTGGCGGCCGTGGAACGGCTGCTCGCCGGGCTCCGGCCCCGCAAGCGCGAACGAGCCGTGCAGGAAGGGCTGGCCCGCTTCCGCCAGACGCTGAGTGAGATGCTGCCCCACGTGCAGACGGCCGCGCACTGGAAGAACTGGCCCAGCATGCAGGCCGCCGCCGCCGCGCTGCTTGGCTTCCTCAAGGAGCAGTGCGGAGCTGTCGACGCTCTGCTCTGGATTCGGGTCGAGGTATCGGCTGGGTCCGGTGCCGTACCGAGCGACCGCTGGTGGAACGCGGCCGGGGAGCCGCTTGACCCGCCGAGCCTGGACTTCTCCCGGACCGTGGCCGCCGCCACGCTGGCTCTGCCCCGCCCGGGCCGAGTGGCCGAGACCGCCACGTTGGCCGCCGCCGGGCTGGAGTTGTCACCAAAGGAAGCCGCCCATCGGCACGTCCTGGCCTGTCCATTGGACTTGCCCGCCGACAGTGCCGGCATCATCGAGCTTTTCGATCCCGCCGATCATGGGGCCG
>CALLZJ010000094.1 GCA_937858435.1 uncultured bacterium | reverse complement strand
GCACCGAATTCCCGTCAGCATCGCGCGGGAACGAAGTGGGAGCAATTCGAGCAAAGGTCTGACCAGCAGCATCGGTCGCCTGATAGCTGGGGACGTACTGGGTCTCCATCTGCAGGGCCTTATTCGGTTCCGCCGGTCTGGAATCGAGGAAGCGACCACTCATTTCGGGGTTCGTGAGTGCAGCTTTGCTCCAGAAATACGGTGTGAAGAAGGTGACCGGCCCCTTGAAGTTGCCGGTATTCAGGAAGAGGGTCCAGCACTGTCCTCCGGTCGGAATATCGGCACCAGCGGTCGTTTCTTTGGGGACGGCGAGCGGGAGCGGCAAATAGCCATAGCCGACGAGTTCTCCCGTGGTTCCCTGCTTGATGTTCAACCCGTCGGGGGGCCAGAGGACCGAGGGGCTGAGCTGAGCGACGCCGTAGAGTCCCGTGGGATTATTCCAGTCTCTCCCTTTGCCAGCACCGGGACCGTTGGCCAAACAGGCCAGTCTGAAAGCGGTTTCCGGGGTAATCCTTCAGCAGTGGCCAGGCGGCAACATACATGGAAAAGCCGCCATTAAAACTCTGGTCGACCCGGCTGTGAGGCACCAGCAGATAGCCTGCCATTTCACCGGCTTGCGGAGCCTGTTGTGCCACCTTGGGCGTACTGCACAGCTCCAGCATCGCTTTCCCCATGGCTTCGCCAATGAGGTAGTAGGTTTCTGCGTTCAAGTTCCAGTGGTAACTCTGGTTACTTGGCGACTCCTGCGGCTCCCGCCAGAAGTCCCGGGTGCCCACGAAGGCGACATTCCCCTGGAACTCCTCATGCTGAGCAACTGCGGCCTGCGCCTTCATCAGCGACAGCGCCCGGGGATGACTCTCCTGCGGTCCGGCCATCCCCGTTTCCGCATTGATGAAGGGGAGTTGAGCCACACCCAGATCCTTGCAGATATCGCGGCTGAAGTTCTCCATGTTCTGCTCGTGCTCGTCATTGAACGCCTGGTTGATCCGGTCGTTCCAGCCCTGGTGCCAGCCGAACCCCGCGATCTCGAAACCGCGCTCGCCGAACTCCGGGAACTCCTGCTTCAGGTTCTTGAGAACGGCCTGCGTCCGCTCCACCACCTCGCGGTAGAACGGCCCAACTTCGCCACCCGCGCTCGGCGGCCGGAAGTCGACGGCCAGGCTCTTCCCGCCCCAGGCCAGCTTGATCAGGAGCACGGGCTCTTCCAGCGCATCGCCCATCACCTGCCCGAACCCGAGCTCCGGACCGATGCGATCCGAGTCGACGCCATAGCCAACGGTCAGCCGGCCCTTGCGGTCGAGGTAGTGAATCCAGACGTCGTCGCGGACGAGCCACTGACCCTGGTCGTCTAGCAGGTGCCGATATCGGGCTGCCGTGGCCGGGTCACGAGCGACGTGCTCCAGGCTTCCCATCCCGCCATTCCGCCGGGGGTCGGCCTTGACGAACCCGTGCCCCTGCATGTTCGACTGCCCGGCCAGGATGAAGACCTTCACCGGCTTCGCGGCCTGAGCCTCCCGGGACCGCGGCGAAGCTGATTCAGAGACGGCCAGGCTCGCCATGAGCGCCAGGCCCAAGGCCGTCAGCCCGCTTGGCCATCGGAGGTATGAAAGAGTCATGTTGCATCCTGGGTGAACAAATGACGGACCCACACGGAAGATGACCGAGAGAACCCGGTCGGCGTAACGCCAATCTTCGGCTCAGCAGGCTCGCACCAGCCTACCGCAGGCCCGCGTGACATGCCAGGGGCGAACCGTGCAGCGGCGGTCGGTGGCCCGTCCATGGCCAGGGGCTTCACTAAAAGCAGGTCTCGCCGGGGAGCTTGGACGCCTGGCGAATCCAGCTCGAAAGGAGCTTCTCGTCGAGGAGATCGCCTTCGTGGATGTGGAAGTAGCGAACACCTTCGCACTTGGATTCGACCGGGGGCGGGGGGCGCAGCGACGTGCCGCGGAAGAAGGTCACCTTGATGTACTTGGTGATGCAATGGAAGGCGAGAAACCACCCTTGCCCCTCGATGCCGTAGAAGGGAGTGTTCCAGCGGACGGCCTTGCGGGCCTGGGGAACGAGGCTGGCGACCAGGAGATCGAGCTGCTGGCCGACGCCGCGTTTCCAGCCCGGCATGGCCTTGATGTAGGCCTGCACGGCAGCGTCGCCATCCGCCTTGGCGATCTGCGGGTTGCCGCCCGCAAGGAGGACAGGCGCGGCGGCCTGCTTCTTGGGCTTCCGCGTCACGGTCTTCGAACGCTGGGTCGCCTTCTTAGCCATGGGCATCTCCAAGCACGAGGGCCAGGCTAACGTGACCAGCGCGCGTTGGCCATCAGGCCGACGGGTGTCCAGGCCCTGGTTCCCTTTCCAGAAATCCTAGCACGGCGGCGCCGCGCGGCGACAATTCGTAGCCGGGGTGGTGGCTGATGGTCAGTCCGAGGTTCTTGAGCTTCCGCACCTGGATCTTGAGCCAGTCTTTCTCGTGGCCGGTGAGTTGGGCCAGGGCGGCCGCGGCCGCCCGGGGATGCTGCCGAATGAGGACCAGGAACTTTCGGGTCCAGGCTCCCCCTCGGGAGGCGGCATCCAGCCGTGCAAGCCGAGCCTGAATCGCGCGCAGCTCCGAGGGAGTGAGCCGATCGTCCTCCCGCAGTTGCAGCCGGGGGTCGGCACCGGCAAAGCGGACCTCGATCCGGTAGATCTCCCCCTCGTGGGCATCCAGGTAGCTCAGCAGGTCGGCCAGTGAAGCATACCCCGCCTGGCGAGCGGCCCGGGCTGTGATCTGCGACCGGTCGACGGGGGCGACCTGCACGATGTCGAGGATGCCGATGGCCGTCTTCAGCGTGCCGCCCGTCTTGACGCTCGGCCGACGCCAACGCCGAAAGACCAGCGACACCTCGCCAGCCCGAATGGCATTCAGTTCCGAGTTCTTGAGGAGCATGATTCGGCGGGGTGGTTGGGTTCAGGGTTCATGCCGCGGGGCCATCGCGGCCACCGAGTCGATCTTATGCCTCCGCCGTCAGGTACAGTGCCTGGTTCGGCGCGGATGTCGGCTGCGGCACGCCTTCAGCCGACGATGCACAGCGCGACATACGGCACTAGGTTGAGCAGCAGGATTCCCAGCTTGTAAACGGACATGCCGGCGTAGTGAAGGGCGTCGAATTTTTCGTCGGACAGGCGGAACCACCTGCCATGAAAGCGCTGAATCCAATCACGCGCGAGCGCGAAGAACAGGAACCACACCAGCAGGATGCCGAAGTTGATGACCATGCACCACAGGAGGAAGTTGCGCAACACATCCAGGCTCATCTTCACTCCTTTCGCAGCCGGACAGATGGAACGGACCTCACCGTGATCCCTCAACTACCCCCATCGGATTGGCCGGCCACGTTCGGAGGCGGTGGCGAACTCGTTTCGCAGCCAGTCGACGGTGTCCAGGCAGTTGTCGGCGCTGGCCTCGTTCCTCAAAAGGGTGTCGAGGATCTCATTCAGCCGCCGGGCCAGGGCAGTGCACTGGTCCACGTCGAGCGACCCGCCCGTACTTGGCTGGGTGACGAACCAGCGAACTGGCTCATCCGGCGGGAGCCGGCCCGCCAACTCGCCTAGGGGCAGTCCCCAGAGGCCGGCATGCGTGTGCTCGGGCGACGAGCAGACGAGGGTAGCGATGGCCAGTTCCCGCTGCCAAGCGTTGAACCCGCCCGAGCTCGTCGCCGTGTCCGAGGGGCCTCCCCACGCTACACTCATCCGCACGCCCTCCGCCGAACGCTCGGCTAAGCTGCCGGGGCACCGGTGAGCTATGAACTCCCCGAAGCGACTCATTCCCCGCCGTCTGCTGCGGCGTCTCGGGCGGAGTTTGGGGCGCTCAGAACCACTGAGCCTTCATGGCCGCCAGAAACTCCGGCGTGACCGGGTAGCCGGATTCCGACCCGATCACCGAGTCGATCCCGCACCGCGGACACAGGGCGGTCTGGCCGACGCCCTCCCACTCGTCCGTCCAATCGCTGACCTCGGCCGGTGGGAAAACGGCGCAACAATAGAAGCATCCGCATCGCTCGCTGGCCAGCACCTCGTCGCGGTGCCGGATCGAGTGGCGATGCGCTCGCGTGATGTCTGGCGTTGCCACCCTCCGAAGCCCTCCTCGCTGAACGACACAACTCAGCAGCGGCGGGGGCTACTGAGGCAGTGAAGTCCCAGAAGCCTCTCAGCCCCCCCCGTCTGGTTCGGCGCTAGTTGGCGGAGACCACTTCTCGATCTTCGGCCCCCGCCAGTTACCGAAGAACATGTAACTACCGCTGGCAACAAGCCCGGCGAAGGTCACGAGCAAATACCAATTTTGCTCGATACGGAATGCGACAAGGTAAAAGAGAACTAAGAGGCTGGCCAGGAACCCGACCGACGCGACGCACAGCTTGATGATATCCATTAGCCCCTTGCGTTTTGCCTCTTTCAAGTCATGTTCCAAGTCCTTCGCTCTTCGGATTGCAGTGTCGGCCTGTTGAGCGAACCGGGCCGCTTGCGCTCTTAGCGACTCAAGCTCCTCTGTGTTGCCCGAGTTGGAAGACGAGCTGAGTGTCGCTTCGCTAATTAGCTTTTCGCATATTCCAGATAAGGAAAGAACCAGAGGCTTGAAGTCGTCGAAGTATTCCAACTTGCCGCCGGAGTGTTCTGCCACGAAACGAGTCTTGTATTCACCATCATCCCAGACCCAAACCTCCCACAGGTCGAGCGTCAGGAAGCGGGTCGGGGTATAGGTTCTGACGACCGACCCCTCCTTTTGGGACATCACAAATTTCTTGACATCGTTCTTGGTCGCCACCTGAAACTCTCCCGTCTTGCCGCCGAACCATCATTAGACAGAAACCGCTCCTGTCTAGTTCGTGTCCTCTTACGCTTAAACCGCTTCGAAGCGGGCTCGGCTTGCGGCAAGGCCTCTGCGCGCCTTCCGCTGTCAGGCTCGCCGACCGTAGCTTACGCGGACAGGCCACACCGGCAACAACGCCAACAACTGCTCCGCGACGGCTCTGCAATCTCCCAGCCCCACGAGTGTATAGCCGGCCGCGGGGCGACTCAAGTTTGTTCCTTCTCTCTTCACGCTCCACAACAACGCCGACATGCCCCGCCGTCTGGAGCAGGGGCTGGTTCGGCAACGGAGTTCAATTCACAGGATGTTGCCATTTGTCGGGATCCTTGGCGTCCTCGCGCAGCCTCTCGAGAAAGCCACCGAGAGAATCAGCTTCCTGATCGAAGCTGCCAATGTCCCGATAGGCAGCCCACACGGCCTCGTCGCTGCCGTCCAGCTTCACAAAGAAGTAGTCGTCGCAAGCGTGCAGGCCGACGACAAACAGGTTCGACGGTAAGGGGCTCTTCCGGTATGCCCATTCATCGTCCCGTGCCAGTCGATTATGGTAGATGATTGCCTCCGGCGTGTAGTCCAGGATCGACCGGGTCGGAATGATCGTGCTGATCGACCGCAGTTCATCGGCATGCTGAATCAAGAAGAGGCGATAGAACACCGGCAACTCAGTGGCGAGCGTCGATTCGATCACCGCCAAGTCAGCGTCAGTCATCGCCAAGCCTGCCTTGCCAAACGACCCCGCTCACTTGCCAGGGCACCGGTGAGCGGTGGTCAGGAGAAACGAATCAAGCCGCCCCGGTCTGCTGCAGCGCCTGGTTCGGCGTGGATGTCGGCGCGCCTTCAGCCGACGATGCACAGCGCGACATACGGCACAAGGTTGAGCAGCAGGACGAGCAGCCGCGAGCCGTGAACCATCCCGACGCCGAGACGAAGGCGAACGTCAAGCTGGAGCGACTCTGCCGGAAGCACGGCCAGGCGTTCGCCAGAACCGCTTAGTTCCTACGTCCGTCTGCTGGATTCAGAGGCCAGGAGAACGGTTCGGCCTCCCCAGTCAACGAATCAGGATGATAAGACCGCCCAAGAGCACCGCCAGCCACATACCCGCAATCGCCTCGCCGCGCAGGCGTAGCCGTTTTCGCACCAGAGTAATCAAAGTGACCGCGATCGCCACTAGCAAGACGACGACAACGTCGGCCAGATCTTGATTCTCGTGAGAGAAGGGGTTATCCGCACGAATCGCCCCCCGGAGTCCTGTGACATTGTTGACCGCCAGTACGATGACCAGGGCATACGTACCGACGACAGCGACCACGAAGAGCAAAGTCCCCAACAAGATCGAGCCTATCCCACCACGGGAGTCCTGCTGCCCTCCGGGTTCGACCGGATGCCCGGAACCTGCCCCACTTTCCCTGGTGCTGTTAGAATCCCGGATGAGCCACAGGCCGACAACGAGCATCGGGAACGAGACGAGCGCAAGGGGGAGGATGTGGGCATCAGTGCTCAAGTAGGGGATGGCCAGGGCACCTGAGGCAATCCCGCCAGCGATCAGCCAAGCGGCCCCCCAGCGCGGCCGCCACAAGACGACAATCGACGCCGGCAGCGCCGAGAACGGACCTGCGATGAGGAACGCGAGGACGTGCGTTAACTCTTGGCCCTGAAGGATGGCCAACGGTGAACCGTAGATCCCCGCCCCCACGAGGCACCAGAGTGCAGCCCCTAGCGCTTCGACCACGCCGAAGATCAGGCAGAAGGTCCGTACGCCCTGGGACAGTGCATGGCTCATAGAACTCCGTCCTGCGCGCCCTCCGCCGCCGAACCATCATTAGACAGAAACCGTTTCTGCCTAGCTCGTTTCTACTTCCGCCTGAGCTGGCTCGGCTTGCGGCTGGTCGGGCGGTGCAAGCACTTCACCCAGCGGGGGTTGCCTTCTGCGCGCCTTCCGCTGTCAGGCTCGCCGACCGTAGCTTACGCGGACAGGCCACACCGGCAACAACGCCAACAACTGCTCCGCGACGGCTCTGCAATCTCCCAGCCCCACGAGTGTATAGCCGGCCGCGGGGCGACTCAAGTTTGTTCCTTTTCTCTCCACGCTCCACGCCCCTCGCATCGTTTAGACGGTTCGGCTCTTGCCCGAAGGGCCCCACCACGACGTCTCGAAACTGTGCCATCATCCGTCGCTTAAGCTACCGCTTGTCTTCGCCAGTCAATCGGGCGGGCGGGCAGCGGCACCCTTCTCATTGATCTCTCTCAGCTTATCAGCGGCCTCGCGGCACGAAGGATCGAGGAGGAGCACTCGGCGGTACAACATAGCCGCAACGTGTGAAAGGCCCATGCGGTGAAAGTCGTTACCCGAGCTCAGGAATTCCGTGCCGCAGTCCAGGCCGAACTCGCGGTAGTAGTCCCTGAAGGCGAGCGCATGCTCGGTGCTACCTTGATCGAGTAGATCGCCAACCACGGCCAGTTGAAACTGCTTCTGAGAGATGGGGTGCTTCGCCATCCGCGTGCGTAGTCGCCGCAGCAGCACGATGGCCTTGGCACTTCCCTCTTCCCGGACCAAGGCGCGAAACTGGCGTGGCGTAGGCGGCTCGGCTTGCGCGTCGGTGTAAGCATCGGGGCCGGTTCGGCCCACCGGCACAAACTCGACATGCGGCGCGGTGCCGATCTTGGAGGTACGGTACTCCTTGGCGAGCAGCTCCTGGGCCCGCGGCTCCCCCTTGAGCGTGGCCTGAAGGAAGAGAAGGATGTACGAGTTTAGTGCCTGGTACTCGTGCCGTGCTTGTTCCCGGGCTGACTGTTCGCTCAGGCGGTCCGCGGCCGCCGGACTAGGTTCGCCCCGGCTTAGGCGCTCGTTCGACTCGCGACGCCACAGTCCTTGGCTGATGTAATCGTTGTGACTCAAGTTCGGGAGCGTCAGGTAGTAGCGTGGCGCCTGGCGGAGCGCGTCGGCTAGCTCGAAGAAGGCACCCGGGCCCGCGACCATCAACAGCGGACCAGTGAACCGGGCCTGGTTCTTGAGGACGTGGGCCGGATAGTCCCACAGCGGGTTGGAAATGCTGTGGTAGTCCTGGGTCGTGTCGAGACACACCATCGCATCCACGGGACACTGCGGCTGCGCGCGGAACCTTAAGGCGGCCTGGGCGCCAGCGCTATGGCCGATCAATCCGATGTGCTGCCAGTCGACGAACGGCAGCTCCGCTGCCTGGGCGATGAGGAAGTCCAGGTCTCGAGCCGAACCCTCGCGGTTATCGGTATTGAAGGACCTGCCACTTTGTTGCTGGAACGCGCTGCCAACGACGACGAAGCCGTGACTGGCCAAGAACTCGCAGAGCACGGCGTTGTCCTCAAAAGACGAGCCGGCGCCGCTGTGGTAGAGCACCAGGGGGAATGGCCCAGCCTGAGGAGTGGCATCCAAGATGCAAGCAGTGGGCGTGTCGAGCAGACGCTGCAGCGCTTCCTTCTCGTGCTCGGACAGCTCCGCTAGCGATTTGCCGAGAACCTCTTGCGCGATCACGCCGAGGTTGTACTCCGCCAGTTGAGTCGAGAACTTGGCCAGGTGCGGCTGGTCCGATGAGATGGCGAGGTAGTCGCGATGGAGCATGGGCTTGGCGCCAGCGGCCCTGGTCGCCGGGTACCAGACATTGAACAAGATGGGCCGAGGCACCTTGCCCGGTGCTTGCGTGGTTCGATCGCCCAACGCCATGGCGTACAAACGCGAGTAGTCGAGTTTCCAGGTGGACCGATAGCCGACGGCAAAGGGCCCAAGCTTCAAGTCGCCCCAGAACGGCGGGCTCTGTGCGCCTCCCACACTGGGCCACGCGAGCAAGAACAGCCCGATCCATGCGACCAGCCGCGGGGTCACGGGTTCGAGTGACAGCCGAGCCACTGTCAAGCCTCCTAGTCAAGGGTCCGTTCAGTCGCTCTCGGTCGGCGGCTCCGCGCCCATGAGCAATTGCAACGAACGCTTGGGGTTGCTCAAGAAGCCGCGGGTCACCTGGTAGTGTTCCGTCTCGGTGTAGGCCACTGGGCGAAGGCCGTCGCCGGCCAACAAGTAGATGCACGCATCCGGATACGCCATGATGATGGGCGAATGGGTCGCTATCACGAACTGGCAGCCGCGCGTGACGTAGTCGTGGAACAGGGCCAGGAACTGCAATTGCCGCTGGGGTGACAAGGCCGCCTCGGGTTCGTCCATCAGGTAGAGGCCGTGGTCTCGGAAGCGATGCTCGAACAGGGCGAAGAAGGACTCGCCATGCGACTGTTCATGGAGCGACTTGCCGCCGTAGGAATCGATGAGCTGTGCGGTGGCGGAGCGGTCCTGATCGAGCTGGTCAATGTTCGTGGCGACGTTGTAGAAGCTCTCGGCCCGCAAGAAGAAGGTATCCCCAGGCAGTGCCGCCGCCTTCCCCAGCCGGATGCACTGATCGAGCGCCGAATGCGAAGCCCGCGTGGAGAAGTTGAAGTTCCGGCTGCCGCCCTCGGCGTTCATCCCGGACTCGACGGCGATCACCTCCAGAAGCGTCGATTTTCCGGAGCCGTTCTCCCCGACCAGGAAAGTCACCCGCGGATGGAAGGAGAGGCGGGTCAACTCGCGGAGGGCCGGGAGGTTGTAGGGGAAGCGATTCGCGTCCCGGATGCGGTCCCGGAGCAGCTCCAGGTAGAGCAGATAGGGCCCCGGGGAACTCCTCGGCTTCCGCGCCACGGGCACACTCCGAGGTGTCTGATGACGTCACGAAGGAAGTTCGGCTGCTTGTTCGGCTCCGCATAGGATTCGAAGCCGGAAGCGGGGCGTGGGAGCCGCCGCGAGTACCTGCTCCAGTTCGGCCAGGTCGCGGAGGGAGCAGGCTGCGTCGCAGACCGAGTCGGGGCGAGCCTGCAGCTCCGTCCGCAGCCCGGCGATGCTCACAAGCCCGTTGGCCACGCCATGCCACGGCAGCTCGCCGACGTGCCCCTTGGGCGTGAAGAAGTCGCAGATCCGAGGCAGACCGCACCGCGCGGCCGTCTGGTGCAACTTGCACCCCGCGTTGGCGTACCCCCAGCCGCAGGCATGGAGCGGTATGGTCACCTCTGCCGCGCCGTCGAAGGAAACGCGCATCGGGCTCTTTGGCGATGACATGGGCTATTTCTCCTGTGCCCGCGCCCCCGCTCCGTCATCTTGGTCTGGGGGGTGAAGGTGGGCAACATCCTCCGGTCGTGCTGCCTTGGGCCGCCTGTAAAGATACCAGTTGAGCACAGCAAGTACGGCTCCAATTCCCGCGCCTGCCGCGGCAAACCGCAGCGCACCGGGCACCACGGGGCCCTCATCCCGATAGAATGTCCAGCCCACGTCCAAGCCAAGTCCCGCGGCCAGGGCGGCGGCCGCGAAGGCTTCGAGGGCGGCCTGACAACGACTCCCCACACGCAGGTAGACCGCACGCACGCCCAAGCCGAACAGTAATCCGCAGGCGGCGCCCGCCAGGGCCGAGGTCAAGATCAGGTCCAGGGCCACGCGATCGGCCGCGCTGTCATAGTACATGATGAACGACACGAACCCGCCCACGGCCGCTCCGCTCCAGGCGAACATCACCGGACCAACGGTCGTCGCCCGTGACCAGACGAGCGAGATCACAACGGCCAGGAAGAACCAGAGATACCAGGGCACAGATAAGAACATGTATCAACCTCCTGCTCGGGACGATCGCCGGCGTGGACTGCCGCGGAGGCTGGTTAGGCGTTGAACTCTGGAAGACCGTGATGGCAGCCGTCGGTGATGCCATGCCAGCCCAACCTACACCCCCAACTTCTTCTTAAGCCGGTCGGTGGTCAGGTGCTTTACGACGTCGAACGGCTCGCACTGGCCACTGGCGGAGGTGAACTCGATCGGCCCCACCTTCCGCGCCACCTTCAGAGCCGCCTTGTTCAACACCGCACTCCGCTTGCCAATCCCCATCAGCGCCGCGCCCATAGACAAGCGGACCTTCTCCGACTCCGTCCCGATCGTGTCCGCGATGCGCTCGACATGGGCGAGGAAGAACTCCGCGCTCGGCGCTTTCTTGCCGGAGAACTTTGACGCCTCATAGAGCAGCCCGTAACCACAATCGCGGCGTACGGGGTCGGTGCTCTTGACCCACTGGTCGGCAAGCTCGACCACGAATGACGTCTGCGCGAGTGTGGCGTCGCAGGAAGCAAACACGTGCGCCAGCATGCCGCCGGCCAACTCCTCGACCTGTTTCTCGGCCTGCTCGCGGGTGATTCGCGCGGGGTCGTCGACGAGAAGCGCGATCACTCTGGCGTCGTAGACGTCGGTCTGCCAAAGCGCCTGCGCGAGATCCCGGTTGCGTCCAATCCGCTTGGCCAACTTGCGCAGCCGTGTGAGCCCAATTCCGTAACTCCTCATCCCCGCGGTGCCCGAGCCCAGCTTTTCCCAATTGCGCATGCCCCGCTCGTCGCGTTCAGCGTCGAGCAGAGCGAGCACTTCGGATACGGTCATCGGAGTCATCCTCTTCTTGTCTTGGTCACTTGGTGCGAAACGTCGAGTATCGCCCCACTACAGTCCGTAGCCCACATTGACGGCGAGGAGGGTTAAGTCCATGGAGCGCGCGCTCGGTGACGGGTCACTGCTCCCACGGACGCCCTGTCGCGAGAGCTTCGTCATACCGGTTGATAAAACTGCAAGCTGCTTCCTGCAGGATCCCGGACGTGGAACTCTCGCGTTCCCCAGGGCGTGTTCGCGGGGGCCGCCCAGGGACTCTGGTCCTGTTGGTCTTCGCCGATCACGCCAGCGTGGAGAAACTCATGAAAGAGTGCGTCCACGTCACTCGTGACAAAGCGAAACGCTGGACGGTCAGTTGGATACGCCCACTGACTCTCGTCCGCCCACTGCAAATGAACCTCAACGCCGTCCCGGCCCAGCGCGGCGTACCTTGGGCGATCCTCGGAGTCCAGAAAGCTCAAGGAGAATCCCAGCTTCTGAAAGAAGCGGACAGACTCATCGACATCCCTCGCGGGCAGAACGGGATGCACCGCTCGGAGGACAGAACTCATAGGGCCCCTCGGCTTTCGTTTGCAGGCCGACGAGCGAGTTCCGTGGCCGCGGGCATCACTCTCGGCGCGTAGCCGCGCCCTGGGTGGCTCCCGGTCCGTTGCCATGCGGCTTTAGGCGGCGCCATCTGGATCTCCCAGCAGATTCGCGCGCAGGGGTTTATGGCTCGGGTGAATTCGGTGCTCGCCGTAGAGAAGCACACGCAGTACGTCCACAGGTCTGCGCGCCCAACTCGCCCATCCCAGTGGAGTCTCGCCAAACGCGTCCTGGGCCTCCAGGTTGGCACCGGCTTCAAGCAGTAGGGTCACCGTTGCGGGCGAGCCAAAAAGCGCTGCTCTGTGGAGAGGGCTTTCACCTCGTGTCTTTGCATCACGCATGAAGGCGCCGGTGGGCACGCCGGGTGTGGTCACAGCATTGGGGTCGGCGCCAGCGCGAAGGAGCACCTTCATGACCAAGTCATAGCGCAAGCGGTCCTCGTTCGTCAGCGCGGAGTGTAGTGGCGTCTCGCCGGTGTCGGATTGAACGGAGCGGGCTGAGGCACCGTTCTCCAACAAGAATTCACAAAGTTGCCAGTGTCCGTGGAACGCGGCTCCATTCAGGCCAAGATCCCCGCCAAGCAAGGTCGGAGATAGCCCGGCCCTCACCAAGGCGCGGCAAGCCGAAACGTCGCCAAAGTAGGCACTCCAACGTAAGAGACTCTCCCCGTGCGCCAGGAGGAGGCGGGCGGCTTCGGAGTCTGCGAGCAGCTCCAGGACCAAGTCCGTGCGCCCGTTTTCGATGCGTTGAATGAGTCGAGCGATACTCATGGGCACCTCCGAACGCCACGGCTAGGCTGTCGCTGGGGCAGCGAAGCCCGAGGAAAAGCGTCGAACCGCACCACCGCCGCTCCGTTGCCTCCCTTGGCTCGTCGGAGAGCGCCGCAACTTGCCAACGAGCAAGAACTCGGATTCGCCAGGCGTACGGTACCGACGGTTTCTCTGGCAGGGTCTTGGCATTGCAAGCGATGAGCCCGAGATTCTAAGCCGGGGCCATTTCGTCTCGGCAGTGATGCTCGCCCAGTGGTCCAAGGCTCCAGCGGCTGAGCTTCCCCATCAGTCTAACCGCCGGAAGAGGTGGCTACCAGCGGCGAGAGAGCGGTCCGGGCAGCTTCCACTTCCGGCCATATGCCCCGCGGCTGACTGAAGCGCTGTGCCGGCACGACGTCAACGCTTGAGTGAGCTCCACATCTGGGAAAGCCTACCTGCCCCCGCCGTCTGCCGCGGCGCCGGGTTCGGCGTCCGCTCGGCTCGTCGCCTTCGCCGCCTCGACCGCGGCCACGAACGCATTCGGGTCAGGTGGGCAAAAATGCAGGACCCGGAACCAACCAGTCTCTTTCTCCAGGGCAACACGCCGCCGAACGTCCGCCCACCCGAGCTTCAGGTGCCGCCACCACGGCCACTGTCCGAGACCTGCCAGCCCACCGAGCAATGGGCCGTTAGCCGTCGCCTCGCGAACTTGAGCCAGCGGTATGACCCAGGTCCCTAGTAGGCTCCCCAACTCCACACGATCCGTGTACACCCGGTAGCGGGCGCGATCCGATCCTGGAGTACCGGGAGGCGGGTACAACAGCCCGTCGCTCATCGCCACACCCTTCGCCGTCGAACGACCCAACTCAGCCGCGGCGGGGGCACCGGTGAGCTATGAAGTCCCGGAAACGAATCACGCTCCGCCGTCTGCTGCAGCGCCTGGTTCGGCGTCCGGCTCAGTTTCAGCCCGTAGTCGCCGGTACGCCGCGACCCCTGCGGCCGCCGACAGCCACGCCCCGAGCCCTCCCGCGGCCGCCCCCACGCCAATCGCCGCCGGGACGGGGACAGTCGGGGGCAGGGCCAGTCGGACGCACATGCCGATGACCACGGCGGTCGCGAAGAACGCGCAGAGGCCCGCCCACACCACCGACCACCTCCTCCGCCGAAAGAACAAGCTCAGCAGCGGCGGGCCGCCGAGTGAGCTTGAACATTGGAGATTCTACCGGCCCCCGCCGTCTGCTGCAGCGCCTGGTTCGGCGGGCAAGCACGCCGTCACGGCTTGAACTTCTCGAACGACTTGCCGTTGAACTTGTAGGCTCCGGCGCTGTGCGTCCCGAGCCACAGTACGCCTTGATTGTCCTTGCTGATGGTGTACAGGGTGATGGCCTTGTCGCCGTCTTTGACAGGGTAACGGGTGACGTCCTTTCCGCCATACCGCCAGACCCCGTCGCCATACGTCGCCAGCCAGAGTACACCGGCGCGATCCACAATACCGGACATGATGCCGACGATCCGCGGCCTGGTCGGATCTTTGGGATCGTGAATTCCTTCCTCTTTCTTGAGGCTCGGCCCGCCCTGGCCGCTCAGATCAACAGCGTATCGGTGCAACGTGTTGCAGAACCAGAACCTGCCATCTTTGTCCTCGACGATCGACCGCGTGCCAAAAGACCCGTTCCGCAATTCACTCTCGGGGAGCCAGGCAAAGGTCCTCCCGTCGTAGCGACAGGCGCCGAGCATTGCCGTGCCGAACCAGACGTGGCCCTTGCTGTCTTTGAAAATGATGTAGGTGTCGTAGGGACTGTACTTGATGTTTGGGTACTCGGAGCGCGGGTGAGCTGCCAGAAAAGCGTCCCCTTCCTTGGTTCGCGGGAGCGCGAGGCGGTGCAGGGTTTTCCCGTCATACCGAAACACCGTGCCAGTATCGCCGCCGCCCCCGAACCACAGATCGTCCGGCTGGAGTTTCCAGGCGTCGGCCGGGGCGGCTTTCTCCGGGACATTCAGTGCACTGAACGCCTTCCCATCGTACCGACTGACACCCTGCACGCGCCGGCCGCTCCCGTCGTCGGTTGCCGTCGCGAAGTAGATGTTGCCTGCTTTGTCTTCCTGAATGCCTCCAACGGGATCGTAGCTCAACCCGTCTTTCGTCGTGAAGTTAACGAGGGTCTTCCCGTCGTAGCGGTAGACGCCTCGGTTTTGGCTTCCGAACCAGTAGTCGCCATTGTTGGCCTGGTGAACTCGCCAGATGGCCGGGTCGAGTTCGGAAACGATCTCGCCCTTGGCGACGGCCGGCTTGTGGTCCTTGCTGTCGGCCTTTGGTTCGGACTTGGCGGGAGAGCTTCTGTCCTGTGCGGCGACGCCGGCGGAGAGCGCGGCGACGAGAGCGAGAACAAGACCGGCGCGACCGAGCCGACCGGTGTGGAGCGGGTGAAGGCCCCCGGTTCGAAGTTGGCTGTTGAGCCGCGCCATGAAGTTCTCCGCGATTAGGTTCGGGCAACCCTTCGCCCTAAGTCACATGCGCCCGGGCAATCCAAGTACGCAAGAATGGCCGTCGCGGTTCATGCCTTCCGGAACAGGGTTCCCCGACTCGGACTCAGGCGACGGGTGCGGCCGAACGACACAGCTCAGCAGCGGCGGGCCGCTCGGTGAGCTGTGAAATCCCAGAAAGCCGACATGCGGCCCCGGTCTGCTGCAGCGCTTGGTTCGGCGTCTGGGGCCTCAGCGGGTGAGCGCCCGGTAGGACACCAGTCCCAATCCGCCGAGCACCACGAACGCCGTCCCGAATCCGGCCACCGCCGCCCCGGTCGGGCCGAGGGCGGGCTGGTAAAGCTCGTCCACCTTGGCCCCGGCCGCCAGCCCGAGCAGCCCGGACACCACGGCCGAGATGACGACTGCCGGCACGCGACCCAGACGAGGTGTCGGCTTCGACTTGTCGCTCATCCGTCGCCCTCCGCCGCCGAACCATCATTAGACAGAA
>CALLZJ010000093.1 GCA_937858435.1 uncultured bacterium | reverse complement strand
CTTCTGGCCCGCGGTGGTCCGCAACTCGACCGGGCCGCAGTGATCTCGTCCATCGTCGCCGCCGAGTTGGAACTGGCACGGCAAGCCCTCACGGCGGATCGGCCCCGAGAGGCCGAGGGACGCCTCCAAGCGGCCCTCGCCCTGCTGGCCGACTACCCGCCGGGCCACGCTCAGCAGGTCCGCTACTTGCGCTTGGAAGTGCTCGATCGGTTGGCGTGGGTGGCTCATTGGACTTACAACCTGGCGCGCATGCGTCAGCTTCTGGCCGAGGCGCTCCCGGAAGTCCAGGCCCTGGCCCAGGAGCAATCGACCGAACAGGTTCGGATGCTGCAGGCCCGGCTCTATACCCGCCAGGCAGACCTGCAGCGCGCGGTCGGCAACTTCGACGACGTGGAGCGACTGATGGCCCAGGTCCGGAGCCTGGAGCGGTCGCCGCGGAATCTGGCGCAGCGCCGGTCGCTTCTGGTGACCAAGGCCAACGCGGCCTCCGACCGGTTCAGCTTGGGCCAGGTTCGGGCGGCCGTTGCCGAGTTGCGGCTAGCCGCCGAGGAGGCCCGGGAACTTTGTCGCTCCGACCCCCAGCGGTTGCAGCACCAACTGGACCTGGCCCAGCAGTTGTACAATCTCGGCTATGCGGAGCGGATCGCGGGTCGGCTCTGGTCCTGCCGGGCGTGCATGCTCGAGGCCGATGCCCTCTTGGCCCCCCATGCCGAGGCTGGTCGGCTGGCGGATCAGGCCGGCATTCGCCAGATGCATGGCTTCCTGCGCAAGGAACTGATGCTGGCGGACTATCTCCCCTGGGTCATCCTCTGTCCCGAGGCGGCCTGGCTCGCCGACGAGCCCCTGCGCTGGTGGCTGCTGGCCGAGCGGGCCCGCTGGCTATCCTGGCAGGAACGGACAGCCGAAGCGGAGCGAACTTGGGAATTGCTCTTACGCGCCGACCCGAAACCCGAGCAGCACTTTGAGATGGCGCGTGTCCTGTCCGCCTCATGCCTACACCTCTGGCATCGTCGGCTGGCATGTGAGGAAGAGCCGCAGGAGTCCCGATGGGTCCAGCTCGAAGCCGATCTGATCGACCGGGCAGTCGGCCGGCTCACCGAGGCGGTCCGGCACAACCCCGCCGTTCTACAGACACTGGAAGCTCAAACCTGGCAGCCGATCCGCGACCATGAGGGTTTTCGCAAGCTGCAGGCCATGGCGGCCGGGCAGAAGGAAGGTCCATAAGGGGATCAGGATGGTTGGGAAGTATGCCCGGCGTGATTCGAACACGCAACCTTCGGCTCCGGAGGCCGACGCTCTATCCAGTTGAGCTACGGGCACAGGACTTGTCGCTGCTTCTTTACTTTACCACATTCACGGCTCCAGGCCAGTTCCCGTTTCCGCGCGATGGCATCGAGTTTCCGCCCGCCCCGGTCACCAGGTATGGGTGTAGCCGGTGAGCATGAGGGGCCCGGTGCGGCCGTCGGGATGCGTGAGCCAGAGGTCGCCGCCGGTTGCCGCGCCGCTCTCCAGACACTCGCCAATGTGATGGAGTTCGCAGCCTAGATCGCCGAGCGGCTGGCTGGCGAGTAGGCGGGCCCCCTCTGCCGGTGCCACGGCAAAGAGCAACTCGAAGTCCTCCCCGTCTCCGAGGGCCCGCTCCAGGGGTGGGACGGGGCTGTTGGCCTCCCGGGGGGCGTCAGCGAGGGGGATGCGGGCCGCCTCCAGCCGGGCCGCCCAGCCGCTGGCCCGGCAGAGATGTCTGAGGTCCGTGGCGAGACCGTCAGATAAGTCGATCATGGCCCTAAGCTGGGTTTCGGCATGAAGCCGCTGCCCCTCCCGCACCCGGGGCATGAAGTCGAGATGATGGCCCTGGATGCTCCCGCCCAGGGGGCCCGTGACGAACAGCCAGTCGCCCGGCTTGGCCCCGCTGCGTCTCACCGGCCCGCTTCCCGTCGGCGTGCCGAGGAGCGTGACACTGATCGTCAGTCCGCCGTCCCAGCTATTGGTGTCGCCCCCCACGATGGCGGTTTCGAACTCCTGGGCTCGGTCGGCCAGCCCCAGGAACAGTTCGCGGCAGGCCTCCTGGGACAAACCACGCGGCACGCCCACGCTCACCACGGCGGCCACCGGCTGACCGGCCATGGCGGCCATGTCGCTCAGATTCACGGCCATCGCCTTGCGGCCGACCCGCCGCGGCCCCGCCTCCGCGAGCCGAAAGCAACTCCCTTCCAGCAGCATGTCCGTGGCCACGAGTAGATTCGACCCGGTGGGCCAGACCACGGCTGCACAGTCATCGCCTGGTCCCAGGGGTACCCGCGGATCAGGCCGGATCACCGTTCGCAGCCAGTCGATGAAGTCCAGCTCGGTCATGCCGGCTGCCCACGCAGGCTGCGCCAGGGCTCCTCCTGGCTGACGTCGACGAGGGGCGGCCCCTTGATCTTGGCCGGCGAGAGGATGGCCAACAGGGTCAGGGTGTCGGAGCCGATGTTGTAGCTGCCATGCACCATGTCCATCGGGATGTGGGCGGAGTGACCAGCCGTCAGCACCCGGCGCTCGCGGTCGACCCACTGCTCGCAGGTGCCAGAGACGACGTAAATGATCTCTTCGAACTCCGGGTGGCGATGAAAGGCGTGCCCCAGGCCGGGCGGGATGAGCACGCGGACGAGTTGCAAGAGTTCGGCATCGACGAGACCGGGCCGGGCCAGCCAGTGGTGTGGCCCCCAGGGCAGGGTCTCGACGATCATGTTCTCTTCGGTGACGAATCGGGCAGGCATGGCAGACTCCAGGGCGGGAAGCAGGACCGCGGGCGGCTCTGCTGCCACGATACTCCGCCGACCCCGCGTTTGCCAGATGGTTCGGGTTCTGGTGCTTTCTCTTGGCTGCAAACGGGAATGGCGGCTTCGGGATGAAGCCGCCACTCGGAAGAACAAGGTCGCCTGCTTCAGGCGAAAAGAGGCGCGATCAGCGGCGTTGCCGGCGGCGCTGATAGCCCAGGGCGCCCGCCAGGACCGCTGCCCCGAGCAGGGAGAGCGTGGCAGGTTCCGGAATGGCGACCGGCTCGCCATAGATGAAGTCATCCATGACGACCAGGTCGTTGCCGCCCACACCGTCCAGCACGCCCGGTCCCAAGGCGGTGTTGCCCAGGAAGATGCGAGCCCGATGGATGACGCTGCTCCCGTCGATGGTGGAAACGCCCAGGAACGAGAGACCGTTGACTTGCTGATGCTCCGGCGCGAAGAAGGAGCCAAGCGAGTTGTTATTCTCATCGAACAGCTCAAACCCGGTCAGGTTCGGCTGATCGACGTCGGAGAACACCACGCCGAAGCCACGAGTCACGGCGGGGATGCTCGTCCCCGGCACGAAGAAGTGCACGTCCATGACGTTGCTGCCGATCGGCGTGAACAGCCGCTGGGGGCTGAACTGCAAGAAGGTCAGCGTGTAGCTGGCATCGATGTTCCCGAAGTTGGCCGCAGCCGGCTGCCCGGCGCCGCCATCGGTCGCAGCGCCGCTGAGCATGAAACCAGTCCCAGGGGTGCTGTAGACGTTGCCGCGCGGCGAGTTCACGTTGAAGAAGTTGGCGGGCATGAAGTTGGGGGCCGAGACCGTGGCCGGAGCGCCGTCCCAGTTGATCTCGCGGCGGGCGTTGACGCCGTCGAAGAAGAGACCATTGGCGCCGGGCGTGGTGCCGCCCCCAAGATCGGTGCGGTACAGATCGCGGGTCAGGACAATGCCTGCCGGGTTGTCCGCCGCCACCGATCGGACGATCCACTGAGCCTGGGCCGCCGTCGTCGCCATCAAGACGACCACGACCGCCCACAGGCCCTTCCACGCAGGTGATGCTCGAATCATCGCAGCTCCTCTAGAGAGTGAAAGGAAATAGAACCTGAGCCCTGCCCGGCGGAGCCGGACCCAGATAACGGACACGCAGCGTTGCCCACCTTGGGGCCAACGCCAAGCTGCCCCGAGTCGGTTTGCACACCGGCTCAAAGGCTAACGGCCGCGGCGTTCAAGTGCAAGGAGAACTCTCCCGGGATTCTTGTCGTCTCAGACTGATTCTCGATTGCTGTTCCTGGAGCCGGAGCCGAACCGAGGCCCCAGCCGCAACCTGGAGCGATACCGCGCGCCAGAGCAATCTCGGGACACATTTTTCTAGCTTGCGTCGTGCAGGCAGGTCGCCTCTGGCGTGGACCAAGCGGCTGGCCTATAATCGGAATCACTTCGAAATGGTCGGAATCAGGGTGAGACCCGCTCATGGCCGAGAGCACAAACTCGGACGCCGCCGCAGCTTCGGGTGAGTGGGAAGCCCAGTTGGCTGCCCACCGCTCTCGTCTGCGGCAGATGGTCGCCTTCCGCCTCGATCGGCGACTGGCCGGCCGCGTTGATCCCTCGGATGTCATCCAAGAAACCTACCTTGAGGCCACCACGCGCCGCCACGAATTCGAAGCCAAACCCCAGCACGGCCTGTTCCTCTGGCTGCGCTTCCTGGCCCTGCAGAAGGTCATCACGCTCCATCGCCACCACGTCGGCCGGGCCATGCGTTCCGCCAACAAGGAACGGCCGATCGAAGTCGACGGCGGCAGCAACACCTCGGCAGCCATGGCGATCCAGATTGTCGACCGCAACGTCGGTCCCGGCAGTGCCGTTGCCCAGGCCGAAATGGCCGATCGCCTCACCGCCGCCCTCGACCTCATGGAGCCGACCGACCGGGAAGTCTTGGCGCTGCGGCATTTCGAACAGCTCACCAATGCCGAGGCCGCCGACGTGCTGGGCCTCACCGTTTCCGCTGCCAGCAAGCGCTACCTGCGCGCCCTGGCCCGGCTCAAGCAAATGCTAACCGAGCACGACCTTCTCCTGTCGGCGGAGTGAGCCATGGATACGCCTCTCTCGGAGCGCGATCCCCTGGAGGAGCTGGCGGAAGAATTCACCAGCCGCCTGCGTCGCGGCGAAGACCCCAGCATCGAGGAGTTCACGCAGCGGCATCCCAAGCTTGCCGAAGACATCCGCGAGCTGTTTCCGACGCTAAGGACCTTGGAGGCTGGCCCGCGCGATCGCCGTCGGCCGCGCGCCGCCTTCGACGTGACCACGCCGCCCCCGGAGCGGCTCGGCGACTTCCGCCTGCTCTGGGAAGTGGGCCGAGGGGGCATGGGGCTGGTCTACGAAGCGATCCAGGAGTCGCTGGGCCGGCACGTCGCGCTCAAGCTGCTGCCCCCGGAGGTGATCCGCGACCGCCTCCAGCTCGAACGCTTCCAGCGCGAGGCCCAGACGGTCGCCAGGCTTCATCATCCCCACATCGTCCCAGTGTTCGGCGTTGGTGCTCATCAGGGCATCCACTACTACGCCATGCAGTTCATTGACGGCGTCAGCCTGGACAAGGTGCTCCGGCAACGGCGTGAACGTCAGGCCCTGAGTCCGCAGGGCGGCGCGACGTCGGTGTTGCCGAAGTCGCCGCCGACGCCGTCCGCCGACCCCGCCGCGGAGGCGGCGCCCGATGCCCCGGCCAGCGATGCCTTGCAGCCGCCCCGGGCCGACGACCTTGTCTTCGATCAGCAGGCCGCGGCGCCGGTGGGGGCCGGGTTCGAGTGGATCACTCAGAAGGCTGGGCTGGAGTACTTCCGCCAGGTGGCCGAGCTGGGACGCCAGGCAGCCGAGGGACTGGACTATGCTCATGGCCAGGGGGTGATCCATCGCGACCTGAAGCCGGCCAATCTGCTGGTTGATCGACAAGGGCACCTTTGGATTGCCGACTTCGGTCTGGCCAAGGTAACAGGCACGGGGGAGTTGACCTCGCCGGGCCACGTGGTCGGTACGCTCCGCTACCTGGCTCCGGAACGGCTGTCGGGCGAAACGACCACGGCCAGCGATCTGTACAGCCTGGGGGCCACGCTTTACGAGTTGCTCGCCTGCCGGCCGCTCTTCCCCGATAAGCACCATGAACCGCTGATCCAGAAGATCGTGCGCACGGAGCCGGCCCGACTGCGGACCTTGGAGCCGCTCATCCCCGCCGACCTGGAGAACATCATCCACAAGCTGCTGGCCAAGGAGCCCGAGCGGCGTTACGCCTCGGCCCGGGATCTTGCCGAGGACCTGCACCGGTCCCTGGAGCATCGGCCGACCCGGGCGCGGCGCCCCGGCGTGCTGGGCCGGACCGTGCTCTGGGCTCGGCGCAACCCGCTGCTGGCCGCGGCGACGGCGAGCCTGTTCTTCACCCTGTCCGCGGGTCTGGCCGCGGCCGTGCTCCTCTGGCTGACGGCGGAGGGCCATCGCCGGGAAGCGGAGCGGCGGCTCGATCAGTTGCGGGTGGAGCAGCAGCAGACTGAGGCGGCACGCCAACGGGCTGAAGCGGAGCGACAGCGCGCGGAAGACCAGCGCCAGCGAGCGGAGGCCGAATGGCAACGGGCCGAGGCGAGCCTGGCCGCAACCCGGCGGGCCGTCAACGAGTGGTTCATCACGGTCAGCGAAAACCAGTTGCTCAACGTGCCGGGTCTGGCACCGCTGCGGCGTGAACTGCTGGCAAAGGCCCAGGCTTTCTTCGAGGACTTTCTGCGTGAGCAGGGGGACCGGACCGACTTGCAGGCGGAGCTGGCCCAGGCGCACTTCCGGCTGGGTCGGATTCACATGGACGGTGGCGATCGGGCCCGAGCCCGAGAGCACTTTGCGGCCGGGACGCAGCTCTATGAGCGTGTGGCTGCCGAGACCATGACGTTCAGCCACCGCTTCAACTGGGCCCTGTGCCTCAATGGATTGGGAATCCAGGAAGCGTTTGTCGGCGAGTCGGAGGTCGCCGCGAACCACTACACTCAGGCTTTGAAGATCCTCACGGCGTTGCGGCATGAGCAACCGGACGAACACCGCGTGCTCATTCAACTGGCCCAGGTGCACGGCAATTGGGCGCTACTCCAAAGTCGGTCGGGGATTTCGCTGTCGGAGTCGCTCGCCGCCTTCGATACCGCCTTGAAACTCCTGGACGAACTACCCCTGAGCCGCTCCCTGGATCGTCAGGTGCTCGATGACCGAGCCGGGCTGCAGAGTAACAAGGGCTCAGTCCTGCACGAGCATGGCCGGTATCGCGAGGCCGTGGCTTGCCTGGAGCCGGCCGTCCAACATATGCGGGCGCAAATGCTGGCACGCCGCGGCGACCAGCGCGCGGCGAGTCGATTTGCCAGTGGCGCTCTGATCTATGCCCTGTCGCTAGTCGCCCTGCGCCGCACCGATGAAGCCGAGCCCCTGCTCAAGGAGTGCCAGCAACAACTGGAGCTCTTGATCGAGTCCAACCCGGACGTGCTCGACTACCAGGTACGGCTGGCCAAGGCGTTCATGGCCATGGTCAAGATACACGAGAGCCGCAAGGAGTGGCTCCAGGCGGAGACTGCGGTGCGAGCGGCACTGGAGATCAATCAGCGCGTGGCGATCGCGACGCCGGGCGACCGGGTTCTGCTGCGTTCGATCGGGCTGGGCTTTCAGAATCTGGGCGTCTGCTGCCAGGAACTCGGGCGCTACGCGGAAAGTCTCGAGGCGGCCCGGCAAGCAGAGAAGGCCTTCCTCGACATCCTGAAGGATGAGCCGCGCAATGCCGCCTGCCTGAGCTTCTTGGCCTCGACTTACACGGGGATGGCGGTCGCCCAGCGAGAGCTAGGTGACCACGAAGCGATGCTGGCCGCCTACCGGCAAGCCATCGACCATTCCCGGCAAGCGCTCGAACTCCAGCCGAATTCGGGGCAGTTTCGTAACTTGCACGTGGGGCATTACTGTCAGATGTCGACGGCCCAAGCGCGCCTCGGCCGCTTCGCCGACGCGCTGCAGACACTCGAGCAGGCCAAGGCCCGGATAGGGACGAGCCGAGAGGCCGCCTTGCGGCTGGCGCGCCAGGGTGGTGCGAACTTGAACCAACTGCTGCAGCGGTCGCCGGGCGAACAGGACCTCGACCCCAATGAGCTCCGGGCCGCGGTGATGGGGCTGTGGCGGCGGGCCGTGGCTCTGGGACACCAAGACCCCGCCGTGCTGCGGCGAGATGCGGCCCTGGCTGGACTCCGCGACTGGCCCGAATTCGAGGAACTGCTCCGAGAACTCGAACGCAAGCCCTAAGCGGAATTCCCCCAGCCCGTCGGAAACTGGGGAAAGCAGGATCGCTACGCCGCCTGCCGGGCGGCGAGCCGGCGCTTCCAGAAGCTGACGATCACCGCCACGACGAACAGCACCCCCGCGGAGTTCAGGGCGTAGAGCCACCAGGGTGTGGGGCGGTCCCAAGTCACGCCGAAGGGTTCCGGCAGGCCGAAGGCGGTAAGGGTAAACTCCGAATTCTCAGGAGACCCAGGCTTGAAGTCGAAATCCAGTGTGATGGTCTGGGGCCCCTCGGCGATTCCGACTTCCTCCGACCTGATCCAGTGGCGGCGGATAATCGGATATGGAACATCCAGATCGACATAGTCCACCCGCCCCATCATGGGATTGCGGGTAGGTCGGTTGCTCGGGTCGATATACTCCTGGATGACATCGAACTCCACGAGGAGCCAATGCTTGTCTGGGAGAGCTAGGATACGGCCGGCCGCAATCCTACCTGCATGCGGCTTGGCGCTGCCGCGGGTGAAGGTCAGGGCCGCGGCCCGCCTACCATTCCACATGAGAGGCTCGCACTTGGTAAGACGGAAGTCCGGCTCCTGAATCATGGTGGGCAAGAAATTGCTCGCGCCCCACAGAGCCAGCCCATAAGCAGTGTACGTCCGACTCAGCAACCGAAGCTCCTCGGCATCCTCCTTGCTGCTGCCGACGTGTGTAACCTTCCACTCTTGACCGAAGTCCCTTTGTAATTCGAACCCGTAGCTTTGCGAATGGACCCTTACGGTCTCGCGTTGGTTAACCCACATGCCGAACACGACACCGAACGGAGACTGCTTAAGGTCGTAGCGGAAGGTCTTCGATGGCGGGCTGCCCACAAGCCCTTGATTGCGCGTGACCGATCCCTGCAGACGTTCACACCATGCCATGTAGCCACCCCACGCCGCCGCGAGTTGCGACAACTCGGGCGGCGGCGAATAGGCTGTCCACAGCACGAGCATGAGCCAGTTGCCAATCATGAGTTTAGGTCGCCGGAAGACGACACTTGCAGGTGCCAGAGTTAACGTCGTCGTTGCAGGTGCAATCCTTGCAATCAGCTTTCGACTTTTGACAATCGAATGACGTGCAGTTCACGCCAACATTCCTGCACTTCTTCTCAACTCCGTCGTTATCAATCGAGTTGCATCCATCATCACCCTTGCACTTCTTAGTGTCGACTCCAATCCCACCGCCCGGGTCCGCCCAGACCGGCACGTTGGGCATAAGCAGCGCCGCCGCTAGGAGCAGCGTCCAGCCCAGCGTGAAGGCCACCGGTCCCGACCAGTCGTTCCACAGCTTCTTCATAACTCACCGCCAGGAGAAAGGGAAACAGAACCGCCTCGCTCGGTCAAGGACCCACGATCCGACCGGCGAGTTCTGTCCTCCCTCGGAGAGCAACTGGCCGACACGCTACCCGGCCTGCCGGGCGGCGAGCCGGCGTTTCCAGAAGCTCACGATCACTGTCACGATGAACAGAACCCCGGCCGAGATGAGAGCGTAGAGCCACCAGGGCGTGGGGCGGTCCCATTCGATGCCGAAGGGCTCGGGAAAACCGTATGCACTCAAGGTGAACTGCGAAACGGGGATTGGGCCGTAGGTGAACGACGAAGTGACGATAGTCTCCGTATCTTGCCTCAGCTCACCGCCCTCGCGGATAATCCATCTTCGTGAGACGCGCTCGGTCGTTGGTAAGCGGTCCTTGAGCTGGCGTTCACAAGTGACGCGATACTCATGCTCCAAGCCATTTACACTGGCGGTCTGAACGAACTCGAGCGGCATGAACTCCTGATCGCGCGCTAGCACCAGCCTGCTTTTCACCGGTGCCGGTCGGTGTTTACCTTCGGCCCACGGCCCGGCGAACATCTGCGGGTGATGATGAACAAAAAGCAGTTCCGCATGGCCCTCATCGGTCCAGCGGGCTGATTCTAGTACGAATGTGCCAGTGTTCTGAAAAACTTCAACTGCACGCAGCACCGTCGAGCCAAGGCCAACTACAGCAAAGGAAGGACAGCCCCATTGCATTTGCCGCGATGCTCCGCTTAGCGGGTTGGCGAAGCGGAGCTTGCCAAGATCGGGCTCCTCTTTTCCCAAGACATGAACTCTGGCAACCTTCCAGTTCGGTTCCAGGTCTCTCTTTGTAAGCTCGAAGCAATAGCGCGGATTGATGGCGGTACACAGGTTCTGAAAGCGACTACCGGCTACCGTCGCTTCCAACTCGCTCTGGAGGAGGTGGCTGTGGGATGCGCGATCGACTTTCTGGAGCGATCGAGTACGATTGAAAAGCTGTGAACTGCCCGCCTTGGTCCTGTCGAAAATCTCGGTCGTCATGGCCCGGCCCCAGCCCGATAACTCGTTCCAGGCTACCTGATGCTGTTCGTAGCTCGAACGCACCGCATCAACAACTGCGTCAGAGCTTGCGTCCCCAAGAACAAGGACTAACAGAGCTAATGAAGCGAACATGGCAGTCTCCACACTGTCAATCAAGTGAATGCACTTTGAAAGGCCGTAAGGCACGCAAGGGCGTTAAGAGCCCATTGACAAACCCACACATTCAAGCGTAGAACCCACAGAACCTTTGTTCGTGAAGGTTCGTTCTTGCGATTGTGAGCAGATCACCGGGCTCTTAGGAAGCACTTGTTCCGTGGCTAGTCGCCTCCCAGACGCCGGTGCAAAGGGTAAACGAAGTTCGCAAAGCGTTCCGATCCGAGACGTGCAGTGTCCTACCCGCCGCCACCTCCGCAGAAGCATGCGCAGACAATGACTGGCTCGCCATTAATCGTGATTGTCGTCGTACCAGCCGTACATGTCCAGCTTGTTGAACCCTGCACACACCTGCCTTTGCAGCTGCATGCGTTCGGCCCTTGACCTTCAGGAGTTCCACTCGGAGTGCATTCATTAATGACTGGGTCTCCACCCTCATCCGCCAGGGCCCGGTTTTGGGGCACGAGGACGACGCTGGCGATCAGCA
>CALLZJ010000092.1 GCA_937858435.1 uncultured bacterium | reverse complement strand
AGCACCTGGTCATCGCCGACACCGCCGGCCCGATCGCCCTGGCCGGGGTGATGGGCGGCCTGGAGACCGAGGTGACCGCCGACACCCGCCGGGTCCTCATCGAGTCCGCGAACTTCGACTTTGTCTCCGTTCGCCGCGCGGCCCGGGGGCTCGACCTGCCGAGCGAAGCCAGCCACCGCTTCAGCCGCGGCGTGCATCCCGAGTTGGTCCTCCCGGCCCTGGAGCGAGCGGCGGAACTGATGCGACTCCATGCGGGGGGCACCATCGCCGAGGGGCTGGTCGATTGCTTCCCGGGGCCGCTCGTGCCGCCGACCGTCCAGCTTTTCCCCAGCGAGATCGAGCGGATGCTTGGCATCGCCATCCCGCTCGCTGAGGCCCAGCGCATTCTCCAGACGCTGGACTGTACGGTCGAGATCGTGGGGGAAAGCCTGCGTGTGACCGCGCCGCCGCACCGGCTCGACATCCAGCACGGCGTCGCCGACCTGATCGAGGACGTCGCCCGCATCCATGGCTACGACAAGCTGCCCGCCACGCTCCTGGCCGACCGCTTGCCCCGCCAGGTGAACCATGACGACCTCGATCGGGAAGAACGCATCCGTGACCTCCTCGCCGATCTGGGTCTGACCGAAGTCATCAACTATGCCCTGACCACGGCGGCGAAGGAGGAGCCATTTGGCATCCCGGCGGCCGACCATCTGCGTCTGGCCAATCCCATCAGCAGCGAGCGGGATGTGCTCCGCCGCAGCGTGCTGGCCAGCGTGCTCGAGACGGCCGGACGCAACCTGCGCAGCCGACCGCGCGTCCGACTGTTCGAGTTGGGGCTGGCCTATGATCCTCAGTCCGACGCGGTCCTGCCGGATGAACGGCGACAGCTCGCGCTGGTCATCGCGGGGCCACGGCAGGTGGAGCACTGGGACATCCAAGAGACGGCCCCCGCCGTGGACTTCTTCGACCTGAAGGGCGTGGTGGAAGCGCTCCTTGCCGGGCTGCACGTGCCGGAAATCCGCTTCGGCCCGGCGACGGTCCCCTACCTGCATCCGGGCCAGACGGCCGAAGTGATGTCGGGAAATCAGCGGTTGGGCTTGCTCGGGCGCGTCCATCCGGAACTGCAGCAGGTGCTGGAACTGGGGCGGACGGCCGTATTCGCTTGCGAGTTGGATGTGGAGGCCTTGCTGCGGCTCATTCCCTCGGGCCATCGCCTCCGCCCGCTGTCGACCTTCCCTCCAACCCTCCAGGACATTGCCTTGGTCGTGGATGAAACGATGCCTGCCGAGCGGGTTGAGCGTGAAATCTGGGCAGGCGGCGGCGACCTGCTCAAGGACGTGCGCCTCTTCGACGTCTACCGGGGGCCAAACCTCCCGGCGGGCAAGAAGAGCCTAGCCTACGCTCTCGCCTACCAGGCTGACGATCGGACGTTGACGGACAAGGAAGTCGCAAAGGCCCATGGCAAGATCGTGAGCCGGCTTGAGAAAATGCTGGGGGCCACCCTGAGGGGCGGACCTGCATGATCGGGCTGCATCTTTTCGGTTGCAACAGACTTCAGGGAGCGCTATCATGGTCCCAGCCGCGGCGGTGCGTCGCCGTCCAGGCGGTGGGGAGTGTCAGCACTCGCGAGGAGAAAGCAGAATGAAACAAGGCACGCGGTCACGGCTGGCGCTCGGAATGCTGCTGGCCCTGGGTTTCGTGGGGCTCATGACGTGGCGCCTGTCGGCCGAGAGCCAGGATGACAATCGACCGCGCGGCCGGCCGCTCACAGAGCGGCGGCTCGCCGATTTCCTCGACGGTCTGGGCTACGAGCCTAAGGAATCTGAAGCCGACAACGGCGCCATCATTTGCAAGATCAAGCTGCAGATGGATACCTGGACCTTCGCGCCGACCGTCGAACTCAGTCCCGACAAGTCGATCTGCTGGGTCGTGGTCGGCCTGCAGCGGCTCCCGAATCCCGACCGGGCTCCGCGCGACGTGCTGATCCGCCTGCTCCAAGAGAACGACGCGGGCCTGCGCTTCTTCTCCATGGACAAGAAGAACTACCTGATCAAGGTCAACCTGCCGATGCCAAACTATGAGATCTCGCCGACCTCCTTCCGGCAACAGATCGACTTCATGATCGCCATGATTCGCCGGACCGAGAACCTCTGGAATCCCAAGAAGTGGGACAAGGACGAGGGACTGAGCGACCGGCCGTAGTACCTGAACCAGCTTGATACACCAGATGGCGGGCGGCGTGTACCGACCCGCCATCTTTGCATTTAGGCCGGACCGCAGACCGCTAGGGGCCTCGGCCGGCGAGCTTGGCCATCTCCTCGTCCGAGAGTGCCTTCAGAAACAAGGCGAACTCGTCCAGCTTGCCGGCGAAGTGGCTCCCATGGCTGACCAGCTCCGCCGGTCGACCCCCCGTGGGACTCGGCGGGCGAGAGGAGTCGCTGGTCGGCGGCGGGGCGTCCGAGCCCAGTCGCCGCAACTGGGCGACGATCGCGCCGCGCGCACCGGACCCCTTGTAGCCGCCCTGCATGGCCCCATCGATGTAGAGACGCACCCGCCCTTGCTCGTCCCGCAAGAGGGCGAAGTGATGCCATTGATTTAGTTTGGCCCGGTCACGAGCCCCAAGCCCGATCATCAGGTTCGCATCGTCGCTGTCTGCGGGGCGAAGATGCACCAGCAGCCGGCGCTCATGGAGGCCGATGCGCAGGTAGCTGTCCTTGCCCGTGCCACCCGGCGACTGGAAGCAGAGGATGGGGCCATGCGAGGGCAGGTCCGTCTCCAGGTAGAACCAGCCCGCCAAGGTGAAGGGCGAATCTTCAGGGATATCCAGAGCCAGGTCGCTGCCCAAGTCGAGGTAGGAGTCCTTGCCGTTGAAGGCGAGCGCTTGCCCCTGGATGCCCTCGGTCCATTCAGCTTCGTGGATCGCGGCGGCCAGCTTGGAGCGGGAGCCATCCTGGGCCGTGCCCCCCATGCCGTCGTCGAACGACCAAAATGCCTGGACGCCTGGAATCTTGTCCGGCGTCGGCACCCGGTCGGGTCGAAACGGCCCTAGGCGCGGGTTGGCAGCGGGTCCCTCCAGAGTGATGGCGACGGATGCGCACATGGTCGCCAAGACCGGGTGTTCGCCACGGAAGCCCCTCCGTGAGAGTGCCCCCACCAAGAGGAGGCGATTGGGGGCGAGCCGCACGAACCGGAGCACGCCCATTTGGCCCGCCATGAGGCAGTCCGCCTCGATCCCTGCCTTGCCGAGCAACGTGTACTTGCGCTGGCCCTGGAAGCGGATGTCGGCCTCGCTGGAGGCGGCAGCGAGGTAGGCACGATAAAACTGGTCGTTGTTCATGCGGGCCAACTTCTCGGGCAGTTCCTCGCCGCCCACGAGGAAGACCGCGCCGTCGCCGGTATCCAGCGCCAGGACGTTGAACTGCGTGCGCACGCCGTTCACCGTGATCGTCGAGGAAATCTGGAAACGCCCTCGGACGCGGGCCGGTACCTTCATCTCGAACCCACCCGCGCTACTGAGGAAAAGCGTCGTGTCGTCCGCGGCTTGACTCGGAGAGCCGAAGGCAACGGCGGCCACCGTCAACAGCGTCAAGAGCACCGTGCCGCGGGCAGCCAGCGGCAAGCCTGCTAATCCACTTGGACGCGATAAGGTGATCATGGCAGAATTCCCCGAGTGTCTCCGTGGCTCCAGGCCGGGCCTGGTTCGCATCGGCATTCAGAATATCCGGGCTGAGCGGTGGATGCCGCTCGCATCTCCCAGGGAATCCCTAGGCCAGGCCGGTTCCGGAGGGGCAGCCCGTTTTGCCATCCCGCTCCGGCGGGCGTAGGATGGTGGGAGAGATTCCCTTTTCGCGGAAGGATGCACTCATGAACGATATGTCGATGGGGCTGGCGGCGGCCGGGGACCTGCCCGCGGCCCTGTGGGCTCACCTCCCAACGCGCGTGCAGCGCGGCCGGGAGTACATGCGGCAGCGGCAGATGACGTTGGGCGACCTGCTCCTGGAAAACCGGATCATCTTCCTCGCCGGGGTGATCAACGAGCAGTCGGCCATCAACATCGTCATGCAGATGCTGTTCCTGCAATACGAGAATCGCCAGCAGGACATTCACTTCTACATCAGCAGCCCGGGCGGCACGGTCACGGGCACGCTGGCCATCTACGACACCATGCAATTCCTCGAGTGCCCCGTGGCCACCTACTGCGTCGGCATGGCCGCCAGCGGTGGCGCCATCCTCCTGGCCGGCGGGACCAAGGGCAAGCGTTTCGCCTTGCCGCACTCCAAGATCATGATCCACCAGCCGCACGGCGGTGTGGGCGGCCAGGTTTCGGACATTGAAATCCAGGCCCAGGAAATCGAGTTCGACAAGCGTCGGCTCAATGAGATTCTGGCCAAGCATACCGGCCAGCCCGTGGACGTCATCGCGGCCGAGACCGAACGGGATCGCTACTTCCATGCCGGGACCGCCAAGGAGTTCGGGCTGGTGGACGATGTCCTGGTCAAACCGGATCAAGTAAAGAAGAGCTAGCGGTCGCGGCCTGGCCGCGCGACGGGGCGTGGCCTTGACCAGGATGAATGGGCTGTCCAGTTTGCCCATTCTGGCTGAATCCCGGCGTCGGAATCTTCCATCAAGGCTTATCCCCTCGGCATCCGATACAAGGATGAAGCCGAGACAGATCAGGAGAGGCTCGGCATGACACTGGTTCCGTTTGTGATCGAGCGCAGTGGCCGCGAAGAGCGGGCCATGGACATCTACAGCCGTCTGCTGAAAGATCGCATTATCTTTCTGCAGGGGCCGATCGATGACCAGGTCGCCAACTTGATCATCGCTCAAATGCTGTTCCTGCAGTTCGACGACCCGAAGGCGGATATCAACTTGTACGTGAACAGTCCCGGCGGCTCGGTGACGGCGGGGTTGGGCATCTACGATACGATGCAGTTCATCACCTGTCCGGTGGCGACCTACTGCATCGGACAGGCGGCGAGCATGGGAGCGGTCCTGCTGGCGGCGGGCACCAAGGGCAAGCGGTTCGCCTTGCCGCACGCCCGGGTCATGATCCATCAGCCCATGGCCGGCAGCGAAGGCACGGCCACGGAGATCCTCATCCACACCAAGGAATTCCGCCGACTCAAACAGGCCCTCAACGAGATCCTCAAGAAGCACACGGGGCAGGGGCTCGAACAGATCGAGAAGGACACCGACCGCGACAAGTTCCTGTCGGCCGACGAGGCCGTCAAGTATGGGATCGTCGATCGGGTGATGGAGAAGCTGCCCGAGTCGATGATCATGAAGAAGCCGGAGGAGGATGCCAGCCAGTAGGCACCGGCACGTCTGCGAAGGGGTTGGCCTCGGGAAACGAGGCGGCCCCAGGGCGTTTGATCGGCAGGCCTGGCGGCAAGCAAACATGGGCACGTCGCGCCAAGCATGGAGGCTAGGGCGGTACGCCACGGGGCGCGCCGTGCTGGCTGCTGCGCTGGTGCTTCTGCTCCTGTCCGGCTGCCGGTCGTCTCGCCAGGAACTGCTCGAAATGGAGCTGCGCGACAAGGAGCGGCAGCTCGAAGAACTCAAGTCCAAGCAGATCGTCAGCGAGAGTGACCGCCAGGCTCTCGAACTCGAACTGGAGATGACGCAGCGGCGGCTGGCCAAGGAGCATGGACCCACGCCCCCCTCGGCCGGCTCGGTCATCTTTGTTCGCAGCCTCTCCCTCGGACGCCTCACGGGCGGCGTTCGCCAGGACCCCCAGTCTTCATTCGACGATGCGCTCCAAGTCCTGATCGAGCCGCGCGACGCCGACGAATCCGTCGTCAAGGCCCCAGGCTCCGTGCGCATCGAGGTCTTCGAAGTGAGCACGCAGGGGATCAAGTCGTCCTTATCCCAGTGGGAACTGACCGCGCGCGAGTTGCGAGGGAAGTGGGAGGCGCCGCTCATCGGTGGTCCTGCCTATCGAGTCACGTTGCCCTGGAAAGCCGTGCCGTCGACCGAGCGTGTTCGAGTGGTCGTTCGTTTCACGGGCCTAGACGGGGCCGTCTTCGAAGCCGAGCGTGACGCCACCATCACCATACCGGACCCGAATCGGCCGCGACCACGTCCCGCCGTCGTGCCTCCGTCCACGCCGCTGCCGCCGCATGTGCCGTCCGAGACACCTTTCGGCTGGCCCAGCGAGGGCGAGATGCAAATGGGTTCGGCCCCCGCGGGCGCCCCGGTCGTGCCTGCTGATGGTCGGCCGCGTCCGGGACGCCGTCGGATGACCGACCCGGGCGTTGCGCCAGCGTCCGCCCCGGCCCCGCACGATAGTGCCCCTCATGCACCGCCACCCCCGGGCATGCCGCGTGGCTCCACGCCACGGGCCTATCCGGAGTTGCCGCCCCCGCCGCCGGTGCGGGTGCCGCTCGACCCGCCGCTTTCCTTCCAGATGCGGCCCTTCTCCGACCCGGTTTATCAGGCGGGCCATCAGACCACGGGCAAGCCCGTTGACATCCGCCTCGAGCCGCCGCGACCTCGGTAGACGCCCCCGCCAGGCCACTTCCACGATTCCCCACGCGGGTTCCACGCCTCCCGGCGTGGTCTCCAGGAGCCGCCAGAGCGTTCCCCTTGCGCTCTCGACGCCTCTCGGCGCCATCGCCACGCCTCCCGACGCGACCGCCACGCACCGCGGCGTGGCCTCCAGGCCCCGCCACGATGCCATTAGGCCTGTTCGACAGGTGAATTCTCATGGGTTTCACGCATTCTGACGCCACTTGAAGCCCTGTGCCACAAATCTCACCAGAACCCCACGGCAGACGCCCCGAATCCAGCCGAGGATCACCGTTGCTTTAGGCTGAACTGCCGCCTGGGCAGGCCGACCAAACTCCGAACTGTACCATAATGAACGGCCGTATACAGATCGGTTGTGCGGCCAGCTACCATCCAAACCACTTGCCGCACCTGGAATCGGTGCGGGCCAAGCGGCCGAAGCGACTGCGGGTCCACGATCTGGACTTCGACCGGCGGGAACTGCTGGTTCGGCACGGCAAGGGTGGGAAGGACCGGCGCACCTTGCTGCCCACGGCAGCCCTTTCGTTGTTGCGAGACCATCTGCAGCGCGTTAAGGTATTGGCAGATCGGGATCGGACCGCCGGCGTGCCGGGCGTCTATTTGCCGTTCGCCATCGAGCGGAAGTACCCGAAGGCGGGGGTAGACTGGGGCTGGCAGTGGGTGTTTCCCTTGGCCCTGTTGTCCGATGATCCGCGGGATGGGCATCCGGCGGCGGCATCATTTGCATCCCAGCGCGGTGAACCGAAGCATTGTGAAGGCGGTCAAAGCGGCTGGGGTGGCGAAGCACGCGACGGCACATAGTCTCCGCCACGCCTTCGCCACGCACCTCCTGGAGGACGGGCAGGACATCCGCACCGTGCAGGAGTTGCTTGGGCATAGCGACGTGACGACGACGATGATCTACACGCACGCCTTGAACCAGGGCCGGTTGGGAGTGAGAAGCCCGGCGGATCGGCTGCTGGGAGGGCCGAAGGGTTAGCGTTGAGCGAGCCCCTTCGTCGGGGCGAGCAGCAAGCGGAAGTAGGCGCCGCCGAACAGGCCTGGCGCCCACGGAGCCGAAGGCTACCCGGAGCCGGCTGTTGGTGGACTCGAGAGCCGGGCGGATGAAAGAAGGATGAGGAAACGGCCCGCCCGCGCACGGAAGCGTTTAGGGTGTTATCATGCGCTGGAGGTAAGGAAGCGCAGGAAATCCGTGGGTCAGGCGTATGCTAACACGACTCCGGGTGGTCCGGAGGGCGCGCGCTAATGACTAGTTCGGCCAGGAGGTGCAACGTGGACGGCAGGCGCATCGGCCGGAATGACCCCTGCCCGTGCGGCAGCGGGCGGAAGTACAAGCAGTGCTGCCACTCCTCGGGGCGGTTCCAGAACACCCCCCTGTCCCGTCCCCGTGGCGTGTTCGGCGGGGGGACAGCACTCCTCGCTCCCACTCGCCACGCCCCTCCCCGCCCCCCGCCGCCCCGCCAGTTGCCCGCGGTCAGGCGTGTGTCGGTGGACTACACCTTTCCCGAGCCGTTCGGCAACGCCGAAGTCAACTTCTGCTTCGAGGTCGGACGCTTGGCGCAGTTGGAAGGCGGCTTCGTTGTCACGGTCGAGCGGCTTCAACCGGGCATGCGATTCATCCTCGACAACGGCGCGGTCGCAACGGTCACGGCCGTGGGTACTCCGAAGGTGTGGGAGCCGCCCCCGGCCGAGCCGGACGAAGACGGGAACTACCAGCGGCGGGTGATCGGGCGGATCAAGCACACCGGGTTCATGGTTCTCGACCTGACGTTTGGCGGGTTGACCGTCACCACCACGCCCGGCCACCTCTTCTACTCGCTGGACCGTCGCGGGTGGGTCGGGGCGGAGACTCTGCACGTCGGCGAGGCGCTGCTGAACGACAAGGGGGAGCGGCTCCGGCTGGACGGCAAGAGCCGCATCCGACACGGGTTCGTCGAGCTGTACAATATCGAGGTCGAGCAGCATCACACCTACTTCGTCGGCCGCGAGCGAGGGAACTCTGCGTTGGCCCATAACGGTGTCGGCGGCCCCGGCGGGCCGGGGTACATTCCTGGTCCGGCAAACCCGCAAGGCCCCGTGCCGCGAGTCGGAACCGCTCGGCCGGGCGTTGTCGAAACACCCCTGTCGGGTCTTCACCCGCTGCACCCGGTTCCCCGATCTGGTATGCCGCCCAACCACATCACGGACTTGGCGACCGCCATCCGAACGAACGGCTACGATGTGGGCCGGGCGATCCCCGTCGTCCGGATGCCGGACGGGCGGCTCGTCCAACTCGGCGGCCACCACAGGGCCGCAGCAATGGCGCAGCTCGGGGAAACGACCATTCCGGCGAGGATCACGGACTGGGCGTCGCTGCCCGCCAAGGTTCAGAACTGGTGGATGACGCGGTTCCCGAACTTCCCGTGGTGAGGCTCCAACCATGATAACTGGCACTCAGACGTGGTTCTCCATCGGCCAGCCGGACTGCCCAGTCGTGCGCTGTGCAGCTTGTGGCGACGAGATCGACTTGGGCGGCCCAGCCGCCGACCACCACCCCCGGAGATGCGTTCATTGCGGAGTCGAATGCGCCCTGCTCGACTGGAAGGGTCGCGTGGTTCAGATCATCCCCTCCGTAGCCCCGGCCAAGCTGTCTCAAGCGCTTCAGTGGCTTCAGACGACCTACGACGAGTTGGAGTACGTGGAGTTCCTCGTCGCGCTCGAAGAGCTGGCCGACGCGCTCTACAAGCCGGCCGAACCAGGCGCTGCACCTGACCGGGGCCGCAAAGCCGGCCCCGGCAGGTGAGCTCGGTCGTTCGGCGGCAGAAGGCATCTTCGCGAGGAGCACCCATGAACAGCCGGTGTGCGGCAGCAATCGTGACGGTCTACGCCCTATTCGGGCAACCGTGCTTCGCCCAAGAGGAGAGCCTTCCGGTCGTCGGGTCGGTGACCGCTCGGATGCCCTATGGGGAGCGCATCTACAACGTATACCCGATGGCCTCGAACGTGAAGGTGTCCCCGGAGCAGTGGCAGTTCCGCTACCTGCCCCTGTTCCTTCCCGAGGTCGATAAGACAGGGGCGCTGGTCATCGACAGCCAACCGAATGGCGATGGGTGGGTGGTCTCTGTTCGTTTCTGGCTGGACAACTCGCCCGCCCGCGCCGCCGGGTTCAAGGCGGTCAAGGCCGCCTACCCGTCCGTCGCCCCGCGTCTGCTTGAGGCGAACGTGGGAGTCATCCCCGTCTCCGAGGTGAAAGCGACCGTCGCCCACCCGAAAGGGAAGTTCGTCTCGGAGTCGTTCAACCCTGGGGCGGACCCCGTTTTCCTGGTCACGATCCCGGCCAAGTCGAAGGATGAGGCCGGTGTGATTGCCGAATGGCTCCGCTCCCCTCAGGGCGTCATCAGGTGCGAGTACAAGTACGGGACGCGCAGCCTGAAGGAGAACTCCTGCACGGTCACGATGACGCACCTCGCCAACACCCGTGTGCAGAAGAAACTCGACGGGCTCCCGAAGGACAACGGCATGGTTTACGTCCACCGGGACAGCTTCTCCCGGCTGGTGGAGGGGGTGCAGTCCGAGTTCGCCGGGGTCGATTGGGTGGAAGACCCGACCACCTTCGACACCAGCGTCGTGGACGGGCTGGTGGCCCTCTGGAACAAGCAGGCCGCGGTCGATCTCAGCAAGTGGGACGAATGGAAGCAGAAGTCCACGTTCGACCCCGCTGACCTGTCCCCGGATCGGATCACCCGTGACTTCCGGAAGTCGTTCACCTACGACGCCGGCACGAAGCAGTACAAGCTAAATGTTAGCGGGGAGGCCGGCGTCCGAATCGGCCCGTTCGGCGGGAGCGCCAAGGCCAGCTACTCGAAGGAAGAACTAGAAACTTTCCTGCGGCAGCACTCGCTGGAAGTCGAGCTGGACGGCGAGCAGATCAGGCCAAAGAAGGTGTGGCTCCAAGTCGTCGATACCGCCGACTTCTCCCGGAACATCGTGATCGCAAATCGGCGGCTGTTCGTGGGTGGAAAGGAGACCCAGACGGAGGTGATCGACGTCCGGCCGGGGCAAGCCGTGCGCGACAAGGCCGTGCAAAAGGATTTGGAGGGCAGGCTCGCGGACTTGGCGTCGGCGGTGAAGTCGATTGACGGCCGGACACTGTCGATCAAGGCGATTCCGGTTCTACTGGTCGGAGAGAGCGGCGGGGCCGTGAAGTCCCCGGGGGATGCCGCAAAGGCAACCGCTGGCAAACCGCCATTCGGCGAGTGGCATGTTGTGAATGTGGCCGTAGGTGGCACAAGTTCAGTACTCAAACTCGAATTGCCCGCGGGCAGCCAAGTGTTGGGCGGGTGGTTCACGCCAATTCGGTATGCCACCGTGGGTGAACTCAAGCGTTGGGGCTTTATCTCCGTTGTCCCCGATGGCGACAAGGCGATGGTGAACGCATCGACCAGCGTCGATAACGGGCACCTTGAAGGCATCGCCTATGTACTTTATGCGAGTAAAGACAAGTAGGTCGCAGACGCCGAACCAGGCGCTGCAGCAGACCGGGGCCGCATGTTCGCTTCTCGGGATTCATTGTTGCTCCAGCGGCCCCGG
>CALLZJ010000091.1 GCA_937858435.1 uncultured bacterium | reverse complement strand
CGAGGGCCGGGCGATGCAAATGCTATTGTCAGGGGACGGCCCCCCCCGGTGGTCCGCGTGGCCCCCGCCGCAAGGTCCAGCCGGGCGTCATCTACCTGGCCGGGCGGACGGGGCTGCCCATCGTTCCTTATGGCATGGCCTACCGCAGCGCCTGGCGGGCGCGGAGCTGGGACCGCATGGCCTTACCGCGTCCCTTCAGTCTGGCGGCCGGCGTGGCGGGGCAGGTGCTCCACGTGCCGCCCGATCTCGACCGGGCCGGCCAGGAAGTGTCTCCCCGCTTGCTCGAAGAGCGGCTCGCCGCCGCCGACGCCGTGGCCGAACGTCGCGCCGCCCGTCCGTGATTCTTACTCCGGCTTCGTGAACAGGCTGGCGTCGGCATCCGCGGCGGGCTTGTACTCCTTCACCGTCCCCTGCACGTGCAGTTCGCTGTCCCGGCGGATGTTGTACTCCTTGAATCGCTTCACGCCGCCGACGGCGATGAACTCCTGAAAGAAGCACTCATGTTGCACGGGGTTGTTCGCGCCGTCGGTGGTGGCATACTCCGACCGCACCACCAGCTTGGTTTCCTTGTCGATGCTCAGCCGCACCTCGGGCCGCTCCTGCCGCCGTACCACGAGCACACGTGCCGAGGGCATGCCCGGATCGTCGGTCAGGGTCAGTTCATACCCTTCCTCCGTGAGCGGCACCAGAGAGCTGACGAGCATGACGTATAGCTCCGTCTCCAGGGGTGCGAGCCGATCCTGTCCCAATTCCAACACCCGGCCGCCCACCTTCATCCAGCCGCGCCCGGCATTGTAGACCACGACATACTCCACCGGTCGGGCTCCGTCCGCACCGCCTTCCGCGCCGACCCGAATCACTTGCCGCATCTTGTCGGGCAGGAGGCGCGTCGAAACACTGCTGAACGGCTTGGGACCGGTCTCGCCGTCCGAGGCAAAGAGCGTCCCCTCGCTACGGATCGTCAGGGCCCGCTGGGCGGCAATCTTCTCCGCTCCACCATGGGCAGCGATGCTCTCCGCCAGCAGCTTCTGGACCGTCTCCCGCGCGGCAGGCACGGCAGCGGACGGGCCGACGCCGACCAGCACGGCCCCAAGGACTGCGAGGACCACCAGACTCCCCATTCGAGCATGCCGACTCATGGCCCTTTCTCCTCTGGTCGTCCCGGCCTGGGTGCGCAGTCTTGGCCAACCCGTTGTCGCTGCCGCGCCGCTAGCGGTGTGCATATACATGATGATAGTCCATCTTTCCTGGTCGTGTCTGTCCTTGCGAGTTGACCATGAGCGATGAACATGCCGACCCCGTGGCCCGCATCTTGGCCGAGGTGACCGATCCCGAGCGGATGGCACCCGGCCAGATTGAGAAACTCCGGGAACTGGCCGCCCTCTCGGACGATCTGGCGGTCCGAGCCCATGCCCTGGTCGCACTGAGCCGGCTGGCCAAGCCCTCCGAGCAACGGGCCATCGAGGCCGTGCTGGGGGCGCTGCAGTCCGAGCACCCCGTGCTCCGGGAGGCGGCCGACCGGGCACTGCTCGGCTGGGGAAGCCGGGGCGTTCCCGCCATGCTCGAGTCGATCCGCGAGAACCTTTCGGAAACGGCCTACTGCCAACATCTCATCAGCATCATGGCGCGGATCGGCACCGATGCCGGGGCGGCCCGCCCCTTGCTTACCCACTTGATGAACCATCCCAAGCTGGGGCCAGCAGCGCGGGCGGCTCTGCCCCACTTGATGCCCGGCTGGGGCCACTTCGGGGCCTGGATCGGCAGGCAGGTTCTCGACTGGGCGATCATGGCCAGTCTGGTCACGGTTGCCCTGATCGTCTTGATTGAGATGGCCCGGCCCTTCATGGCCGATTGGCTGCAGGTCGGCGCGGCCGGTCAGCGGCGGTTGGCCGCCCGGCTCACCCTGCTGGCCGTGGCCGGTGCGGGCCTGCTCGTGCTCCAAGTCTCGCGGAAGTTGCTTCATTATCAGGCTCCGAACAAGACGGGTTGGTGGGAAGATGCCGACCCGCTTTACGCCTTGCCCGCCCTTGTGGTCCTGGCCTGCCTGGTGGGCTTTGCCATCTACCGGCTCGAGACCGTGCCCAACCTCTGACCGGCGGCCCGGGGCCCCCGCCACGCTTGGCCAGGGGTCTCCACGGGGCGCCCACGCGGTACAAAATGGGGTCTCCAGGGGCGCGCCAGGCGTCTGGGCGCGTCCGCCAGGCCGCGCCACGGGGGTTCCAGGGGGTCTCCACAGGGGTTCCAGGCGTTCCCAGGCGGCCGCCGAATGCCGATTTTCGAGTGATTTCAGAGTTTTCGCCTCGGCGCCGGCATGTCTGCGGACATCGTGGCCAACTCTGGCGCAGCGCTGGCGTGACTTGCGGACGTCATGGCCGGCTCTGGCGAGCCGACCGCCGATCTGAGGTCAGCGCGTACCATCGACCTTCAGGTCGGCGACCTGTCCCCACCCTAGCAACTTGGACGACAGTCCGCATGGTCGGTTGTGAGTCTTTCTCTCGCGTGAGCAAGGGTCCTTTCAAGTTGGAATAGTCAGTGACCGTACGCTTTCCCACATCGGCCTGAGACCCGACGTTCGGAAATTCTGCATGTCCGCGATGGCCCCAGCGAGTTGTGGGCGCGACGGAGCAGAGCTACAATGGGCCGGCCGATCCCAAAATGGAGCCGTGAGTACCCCTCAAGCAAGATCCAAACGCGAGTCGACGAGCACACGAATCAAAAGGTGGAACATGCCCGAGGAGGCGGTGCGTGCTTGGCAAGCGGCCGGGGCCCAAGTGGGCTGGATGGGTAGGGATCGAGAACACCTGTTGCTCACGTTTGCGAAAGACCCGATAGGGCTCGTTGAGCCGATCCTGGCCTTTCGCCTCGAGCGGCCGGGACAACTCGGACAACTGCCTGAAGCGGGGATGGCCTTCGGTCTCGACTTTAGCTTTACGCAAGTGACGGACGCGAGTCTGAGGGAATTGGCCGAGCTGAAAAGTCTGCAAGCGCTCTCGCTAATCGCTGCAGAAATGACGGACGCAGGGCTAAAGGAATTAGCCGGGGTGAAAGGCCTGCTATCGCTCTCCCTTGGCGGCCCGCAGGTGACGGACGCGAGTCTGAAGAAGTTGGCCGGGCTGAAGCACCTGCAATCCCTCGACCTTCGCGGGTCGCCGGTAACGGATACGGGTCTGAAGGAGTTGGCCAGGCTGACAGGCCTGCAAGCTCTCAATCTCATGAGCACGCCGGTGACGGACGCGGGCCTGAAGGAGTTGGCCGGACTGAAGGGGCTGCAAACGCTCTCACTTGGCTTCACGCTGGTGACGGATGCGGGGCTGACGGAGTTGGCTGAGCTGAACGGGCTGCGAACGCTCTCCCTTGGCTTCACGCAGGTGACGGACGCGGGGCTGAAGGAGTTGGCCGGGCTGAGAGGATTGCAATCTCTCAACCTTGCCAATACGCAGGTCACGGACGCGGGTCTTAAGGAACTGGTCGGCTTGAATCTGAAGGAGTTGAAGATTCCTGAACCGGCCCGCACGGATGTTGGGCTTAAGCACATCCTCACTGTGATCGCCTCCGCGACCGACTTGGACCTCGAGGGTTGGAAAGTGACGGACGCGGCGCTCAAGGGTTTGGCGGGGCTGACAAGTCTGCAATCGCTCTCGCTCATCGCTACCGAGGTGACGGACACGGGTCTGAGAGAGTTGACCGGGCTCAAGGGCTTGCAAACGCTCTACCTCAAATCCACGCGGGTAACGGACACCGGGCTTGAGGACCTCGCCGCGCTGACAGGCCTACAAACGCTCGACCTTACCCAAACGCGGGTGACGGACACGGGGCTGAAGGAATTGGCCGGACTGAAGGGCTTGCAATCTCTCTACCTTGGCGACACGCAGGTGACGGACGCGGGTCTGAAGGAGTTGTCTGGGCTGACTGGCCTGCAGACGCTTCATCTTTATCGCACACGAGTGACGGACACGGGACTGCGAGAGTTGGCCGGGCTCAAGGGCCTGCAAACGCTCTACCTCAATTTCACGCAGGTGACGGATGAGGGGCTGAGGGAAGTAGCCGGGCTGAAAGGCCTGCAATCGCTCAACCTTGTCGGTACCCAGGTGACGGACGCGGGTCTGAGGGAGTTGGCCGGGCTGAAGGGTCTGCGATCGCTCAACCTCTTTAACACGCGCGTGACGGACGCGGGGTTGGAGGAGTTGAAGAAGCACTTACGCGATTGCAGTATCCTCTACTGAGTCAACGCGAGACTACAGGCACACGCATCAAGAGGTGGAACATGATTATGTCGCGTGGGTGTCTTGTGTTGCTGATGGTCCTCGGCCTGGAGTGCCACGGCGTGGCCCAGGAACAGCCCCCGCCCGTCCAGGCATTGCCCGAGGAGGTGGTGCGGGCCTGGCGAGCGGCCGGGGCCCAAGTGGGCTGGATTGGATACTGGGGAAAAAAAAGCAATCTCGTTTTTGTCGACAGTCCTTTTCATTTCTTAAAGCCGGAGCACATAGTTAAGCATCAGGCTCTCCTTCGCCCCGGCCGCGGAGATGCTTCTCTTCTGGGCGGCGACCTATCACCTGCCGCTCACCCGGGGCCAGCGGGTGCGGGACAGCCTGGCCATCCTCGTGGCCAATCTGGTGTCCTTCCTAACGGGACTGCTCCTCGCCGACGCGGGCTATCTGCCATAGGTCGCGGCAACGCTAGCTTCAGGGAGAGTGCGGCCGGCCGATCCGTTTCCATGACTCAAGGGAAGATCCTGCAGTCTGGTAGACGTTTCCTCAACTCCGCCAGCCCCGCGTACGTCACCTGCGTGTTGTCGAGCGTCAGCGATTGCAGGCCCTTAAGCTTGGCCAACTCCTTCAGCCCTGCGTCTGTCACCTGCGTGTTGTGCAGCATGAGCGATTGCAACCTTTGCAGCCGGGCCAACTCCTTCAGACCCGCATCCGTCACCTGCGTGTGGCCAAGGTTGAGCGTTTGCAGACCTGTCAGGCCGGCCAACTTCCTCAGACCCGCGTCCGTTACCTGCGTGCGATGAAGATGGAGCGATTGCAAGCTTCGCAGCCCGGCCAGTTCCTTCAGACCGACGCCCGTCACGCCAGTGTTGTTGAGGAGGAGTGATTGCAGACCTGACAGCCCGGCCAACTCATTCAGCCCCGCGTCCGTCACTCGCGTGTCGACAAGGGAGAGCGATTGCAGGTCTGTCAGCCTGGCCAACTCCTTCAACCCCGCGTCCGTCACCTTCGTGCTGCCAAAGTTGAGTGATTGCAGGCCCTTCAGCCCAGCCAACTCCTTCAAACCCGCGTCCGTCACCGGCGAGCTGCCTAGGTCGAGCGCTTTCAGCCCTGTCAGTCCGGCCAACTCCTTCAGGCCCGCGTCCGTCACCGGCGTGCTGTGAAGATCGAGCGCTTGCAGGCTCTTCAGCCCAGCCAACTCCTTCAGGCCTGCATCCGTCACCGTCGAGAAGCTAAGGTCGAGACCAAAGGCCATCCCCGCATCAGGCAGTTTCCGCAGCAGCTCTGGCCGAGGGTCCTCCAGGCGAAAGGCCGGGATCGGCTGAAGGAGGATCTCCGGCCTCTCGACAAATGCGAGCAAGCGGGACTCACGGACCTTACCCATCCAGCCCACTTGGGCCCCGGCCGCTCGCCAGGCCCGCACCACACCCTCGGGCAACGCCTTGACGGGCGGGGGCTGTTCCTGGGCCACGCCGTGGCACTCCAGGCCGAGGACCATCAGCAACACAAGACACCCACGCAGCATAATCATGTTCAACCTCTTGATGCGTGTGCCTGTAGTCTCGCGTTCGGTTGTACCTCGCCCTCGCTTCGGGGCACTCGGCCGGCCGATCCGTTTCCATCACCGACGGCGCGAACAGCAGCAACAACGGGGCCGCGAGGCGTCTCATGTCGGAGTCTCCGTTGGAGCCGGAGCGCCAGGCGTGGCCAGGGTCGGCGGGCGCTCGGATCGCCGCCAGGCCAGCCACAGGCCCAGCCCGACGAAGGCCAGGGTGAGAATGATGGTGCAGAGGATCAGGACTGCCTCTTCCTCGGATTCATCAGGGGCCAAGAGCTCGTTCCAGGCACGGTTCATTACTTCTTCTGCACGCTGTTCTTCGGGAGATCGCTTGCGATCCGACACGATCAAGTCAGCCGGCACTAGGGTGGGAACGAGAAGGGCGCGGGCCAAAGCGAGGAAGCCGGGACGCATGGGACGTCTCCTCACGGGCAATGGCCTCCATCGTAATCGCACGGCCCGCCACGGTGCCATGGAATTTTGACGTGGGTTATCGCGGAGGTCAATCGCAGGGGTGGGCTACCGGACTTTCCCGGCGAGGTACTCGATGCAGCTTTGCAGCGAAATCAACTTTTGGTAGTCGCCCTCGGGGATCTCCACCTGGAGTTCCTTGTGCAGTCCCAGGACGAAGTTGAAGTAGTCCATCGAGTCCAGGTCGATCTGATCGCGGAACGGGACGGTGGGATCGAGCGTGGCGGCGTCGGCTTCCGGGGCCACTTTGCGCAGGTTGCGGACGATTGCCGCCCGCAGTTCGTCCGTGGTCATGGTGGGGTTCATAGTTTCTCAGGCTCCTGAAGAAGGCGTTCCACGGCCGCGAGGTACAGCCCGCCTCGGTGACCGTCACTCACGCGATGATCGGCAGCCAGCGTGGCCGTGACGACCGGGCGGACGACGATCTGCCCCGACACGGCCCAGGGCCGATCTACGATCTTGCCGAAGCCGACGATGGCCACCTGGGGCGGATAGATGATGGGGAAGACGGCGTCCACGCCTTGCTCCCCCAGGCTCGTGACCGTGATGGTCGGATCGGCCAGCTCCGAGCTACGGAGCGAACCGGCACGGGCTCGGCTGACGAGGTCGCGGAGTTTCGCCATGAGTTCCGGCAAGGACAACTGATCCGCATGGTGGATGGCCGGCGCGATCAGACCGCCTTGCCGCAGGGATATGGCCACCCCCAGGTGCACGGCTTCCTGGAGAACGACCTTCTCGCCGTCCCAGACGGAGTTGAGTTCCGGGACCTGGCGCAGGGTCAGCGCCGCGGCCTTGAGCAGGAGGACGCCGGGCAGCAGCCGATCGGGCAGGGAGCGCGTCTGGTTCTGGTCGGCAAGCCAGGCGGTGGCCCGCTGCAGGTCGATGGTCGTGCTGAGGTAGTAGTGGGGGATTTCGCGCTTGGAGCGACTCATGGCCGCGGCGATCGTCTGGCGGAGGCGCGTGGCGCGGTCGAGCGTGGCTGGCTGCTTCGCTGTCGCGGCAGCCCGTTCGATGTCTTCCCGGGTGACCGCGCCTGCTGGACCGGTGCCCTTGACCTTCTCCAGATCGACGCCCAACTCACGGGCCAGCTTGCGAGCGGCCGGCGAGGCCCGCGGCTGCGACCGCGCCGGGGCCGTCGGTGGCGATGAGGCGGTGGGTTGGGGTGACGGCTGGACAGGGGCGGCAACCGTCGGGTGTGCGGGCGGTGGCTCGGCCTCGGTGCCCGTGCGGATGATCGCCATTGGGGCACCGACCGGCAGCGTCTGGCCCGGCTTGACGAGCGTCCGCTCCAGCACGCCGGTGACGTAGGACTCCACGCCGATCGCCCCCTTTTCGGTCTCGACTTCGGCGATGACCTCGCCACGCTGCACGGGGTCGCCCGGCTGCTTGTGCCAGACCACGAGGAGGCCCTCGGTCATGTCCGCGCCCAACTTGGGCATGAGGAACTCAGGCATGGTGTTGCATCATCTCCGCTACGGTCCGCACTATGGTGTCCGTCTGGGGGAGGGCAGCGTCTTCGAGATGGCCAGCGTAGGGGATCGGCGTCTCGGCCGCACAGACGCGGGCCACCGGCGCGTCCAGGTCGAAGAACGCCCCTTCCATGATCTGGGCGCTGATCTCCGCGGCCAGGCTGCCGGTCCGCCAGCCCTCATCCACCACGACGGCCCGATGAGTCTTGCTGACGGACTGAACGATCGCGGCCGTGTCCAGCGGCCGCAGCGACCGCAGGTCCAGCACCTCGGCCTCGATGCCGAGCGGGGCGAGTTTATCGGCGGCGAGCAGGGTCTTCTTGAGCGAGCCGCCATAGGTGATGAGCGAGACGTCCTTGCCCGCGCGCCGCAGCGCCGCCCGGAAGGGGTCGGCAGCCGCGGCGTTCGGATCGACCTCGCCGTGCTCCGGGTAGAGCATGATGTGTTCGAAGAGGAAGACCGGGTCGGGTTCCCTGAGGGCGGCCGCCAGCATGAAACGGGCATCTTGGACAGTGGCCGGGGCGAGCACCTTGATGCCGGGCACATGCGCATACCAGCACTCGAGGCTGTTGGAGTGCTGGGCGGCCACGCGGCGTCCGCCCCCGGTGGCCATTCGCACGACCAGGGGGACGCTGAACTGGCCGCCCGACATGTGCCGCAGGGTGGCCGCGTTGTTGACGATCTGATCGAGCGCGAGCAGGCTGAAGTTGACGGTCATGATCTCGACGATGGGCCGCATGCCGCCCAGCGCCGCCCCGATCCCCGCGCCGACAAAGGCGGACTCGGACAGGGGCGTGTCGCGGATGCGTTCGGAGCCGAACTCCTCCAGGAGGCCCTTGCTGCAGGCGAAGGCCCCGCCATAGCGGCCCACGTCTTCGCCCATCAAGAAGACGCGCGGATCGGATTGCAGAGCGTCCCGGAGGGCAGCCCGGATAGCTTCCCGATAGGTCATGGAGAGGGTCATAACGCCTCCACCGTGTGCACGTCCTTTAGCAGGTCCGCAAGGGGCTCCCAAGGCCCGGCCTCGGCAAACGCCACGGCGGCGGCGACCTCCTCGGCGACGCTCGCCTCGAGTGCCTCCCGATCGGCGTCCGTCAACCGCTGCTCCGCGCGGAGCTGTGCCGTGAAGAGTGCCACCGGGTCGCGCTTCTTCCACTCCTCCACTTCCGCCTTGTGGCGATAAAGTTCGGGATCGTACATGGAGTGGGCGCGAAAGCGATAGGTCCGTGCCTCGAGCAAAAAGGGCCCCTGGCCCGAGCGGACGGCCGCGATGGCGTGCTGGGCCGCCGCTTCCACGGCTTTGAGGTCCATGCCGTCAACGACGGCGGCGGGGATGCCGTAACCGTCCGCCTTGCGCGCGATGTCCGGCTGGGCCTGGTGCCGATGGATGTGGGTCCCCATGGCATAGAAGTTGTTTTCACAAACCAGGAGCACGGGGAGCTTCCAGAGCGCCGCCAGATTGAGGGACTCGTGAAACTCCCCCTCGGCGACGGCCCCATCGCCAAAAAAGCAGGCCGTCAGGTGGGGCTGACCTTGCATCTGGTCCGCCAGCGCGAGCCCGACGGCCAGGGGCAGTCCGCCGCCGACGATGGCATTGCCGCCGAGGAAGCGCCGCGTGGCATCGAAGAGATGCATCGACCCGCCCCGCCCGCGGCTGCAGCCGTTGGCCTTGCCGTACATCTCCGCCAGGACCGAGCCGGCGGGAACGCCCCGAGCCAGGGCGTGGCCATGTTCGCGGTAAGTGGAGACCACGGCATCGCCGGGCTCGAGCAGGGGCAGGACCCCCGCGGCAATGGCCTCCTCGCCGATGCACAAATGCAGGAAGCCATGGATCTTCCCCGCACTGTAAAGCTCGGCACACTTCTCTTCGAAGCGGCGGATGAGCAGCATCAGACGCAGCGCGGCGCCGGGGGCCAGCGGTCTAGGTTCAGGCGGCAGAGGCGACCTTTCCGCGTTCATGCTACGTTGGCTCCAGCGTGGAAGTATCTCCCTCGGGCAGCCCCAGCTCACGGGCCTTGAGCAGCCGCCGCATGATCTTACCGGCCCGGTTTTTCGGCAAGCTCGGCAAGAAGTCGAGCTCCTTGGGCGCCACCGCCGCGCCGAGCCGCTTGCGGGCATGGCCCAGCAGTTCCAGGCGCAGGTCGTCGCTGGCCTCGTGGCTGGGCTTAAGGGCCACGAACGCCTTGACGATCTCCAGCGCGACCGGGTCGGGCTTGCCGATCACCCCCGCCTCCGCCACCGCCGGGTGTTCCATCAGCACGCTCTCGACCTCGAAGGGGCCGATCAGATGGCCGGAGGTCTTGATCACGTCGTCCTTGCGGCCGATGAACCAGAAGTAGCCGTCCGCGTCCCGGCGCGCCAGGTCGCCGGTCAGATACCAGCCGTCGGCAAAGCACTTGCGATAGCGGGCCGGCTCGCCCCAGTAGCCGGCGAACATGGACGGCCAGCCCGGCTTGAGGGCCAACTCGCCCGGCTGGTCTGGCTCCTCAAGGACCCGAGCCCGCCCGTCGTCGCGCTGTTCGACGATGGCGGCCTCGATGCCCGGCAAGGGCTTGCCCATTGAGCCGGGCCGAATCGCCATGGCGGCGTAGTTGGCGATCATGATGCCGCCGGTCTCGGTCTGCCACCAATTGTCGTGGAAGGGTAAGCCCAGCACGTCCCGGCCCCAGACGACCGCTTCGGGATTGAGCGGCTCACCCACGCTCGCCAAGAACCGGAGGGAGCCGAGATCGTACTGCCGCGGCAGCTCGGGACCGGCCTTCATGAGCATGCGGATCGCCGTCGGGGCGGTGTACCACACGGTGACGCGTTGCTCCTGGAGAATGCGATACCATCGGGCCGCCTCGAAGTCAGCCTCATCGACGATGCTGGTGACCCCGTTGGTGAGCGGTGCGATGATGCCATAGGAGGTGCCCGTGACCCAGCCCGGGTCCGCCGTGCACCAGAAGATATCCTCAGGGTGCAGGTCCAGCGCCAGCCGACCCGTGGCATGATGGGCGACAATGGCACCGTGGACGTGGACGGCACCCTTGGGAGTGCCCGTCGTCCCGCTCGTGAAGTGCAAGAGCGCCGGGTCCGCTTCATCCGTGTCTCCGATGGCATACTCGTCGCTCGCTTCCTGCAAGAGTTCACGCAGGTCGAGTGTGTCGGGGATGCGCGTCGGCTGGGTCTGGGAGCCGATCAGCAAGACGTGCTTCAGATGAGGCAGGGAGGCACGCAGGCTTGCCACCTTGCGGGTGTAGAGGGTTTCGGTCGTCACGAGCACATTGGCCTGACCGATGTGCAGCCGGGTCTGAATCGGCTCCGGGCCAAAGGCCGAGAAGAGCGGGCAGAAGATGGCCCGGTGTGTCAGCGTGCCCAGGGCGGTC